>NZ_CAMQYW010000004.1 GCF_947039425.1 uncultured Cetobacterium sp.
AACAGTAGCTTCTGGAGTTGTTGCAGAAATTACTAAGTAATTCTTTTAAATAGATAAGAGTTAAGTGGAAACTTAGCTCTTTTTTTTTGTTTTAAAAAATAATGTGGTATAATATACTAAAAATTGAAAGGATTATAGATGGTTGAATTTACAAAAATAATGGAGCAAGGAGAATCAATTGGATTTGTAGGAGTAATGCTTATATGGACCTCTTTTTTAATTGGAATAAAATTTCCTGATTGGGATTTTAAATTAAAAATAAAGCATAGAAATATATTAACTCATAGTCCTTTAATTCTTTGGTTGATGATTTATTTTTTCAACACCCAGAAAAATGTAGAAGTTTTTAGATTTTCAATAATTGGATTTTCTTTAGCAATAGGTTTACATATGATATTTGATTCATTTCCAAAAGGGTGGTCAAGGGGAGCCCTAATATATTATCCTTGGTGCAGATTTGGATTAGGAGTTAAATGGAGTCGAGGCTTTATATACTGCACAAGTATTTATGCTATATTTTTAGCTATAAAATATTCTGAAAATTACACTGAAGCATTGCTTCTTATGATTGGTGGAGTGTACACAATAGTTAAAAATAGGAAAAAAGAGGAAAAGTTTTTTAGACCGTTTATATTTTTTTCTGTAACGATAGTAATATTTAGCGCTGTGAAGTATAAAGGGATAAGCGATTTTATTTTTTATGTTGTACACTTTATTTCTCAAAAAATAAATTTTCTGTTTTAGTACAGTAAAAAACCAATAAATCCCATACCAAATCTTGACAAAAGAAGTGAAATTTTAATATAATTTAACTAAATAAAATAGATTGAAAGGAGAAAAAATGAGAGACGTAAAACTTTTAGCAGAACAAGCAGCTAAAATAAGAAAAGATATCGTTCAAATGATATGTAAAGCAAAGTCAGGTCATCCAGGAGGGTCATTATCAGCAGCAGATATAATAACTGCACTTTATTTTTCAGAAATGAATATAGATCCTAAAAACCCAAAGATGATTGGTAGAGATAGATTTGTACTATCAAAAGGACATGCAGCTCCAGTATTATACTCAGCATTAGCAGAGAGAGGTTATTTTGATAAAGAGTTACTAGGAACACTAAGAGCTTATGGATCACCTTTACAAGGTCATCCTGATATGAAAAAATTACCAGGAATTGAAATTTCAACTGGATCATTAGGTCAAGGATTATCAGTAGCTAACGGAATGGCTTTATCTGGAAGAATCTCTGGTGAGGACTATAGAACTTATGTTTTAATGGGTGACGGAGAGATGCAAGAAGGTCAGGTTTGGGAAGCGGCTATGACTGCAGCTCATTACAAACTTGATTCATTATGTGTTTTCATTGATTCAAATAATCTTCAAATAGATGGAAATGTAGATAAAGTAATGGGAATAGAGCCATTAGATAAGAAATGGGAAGCTTTTGGATGGAACGTAATTAAAATAGACGGACATAACTTCTATGAAATATTTGCTGCTTTAGACGAAGCAAAAGAAGTAAAAGGAAAACCAACTGCAATTATAGCAAAAACAACTAAAGGAAAAGGAGTATCATTTATGGAAAATGTTTGTGGTTTCCATGGAGTAGCTCCAACACCAGAAGAAACAGAAAGAGCAGTAAAAGAGCTAGAAAAAGTATCACAGATATAATAACTTTCGGAGGGAAAAATGAAAAAGAAATCAACAAGACAGGCTTACGGTGAGGCACTAGTAGAGCTTGGAAGAATGAATGAAAATATAGTAGTTTTAGATGCTGATTTAACAAAATCAACAAAGACGAATTTGTTTCAAGAGGAATTTCCTGAAAGACATATAAATGTGGGAATAGCTGAAGCTGACTTAATTGGAACAGCAGCAGGACTTGCAACTTGTGGAAAGATTCCATTTGCATCAACATTTGCAATGTTCGCAGCAGGAAGAGCTTATGAGCAAATAAGAAATACAGTAGCTTATCCAAAATTAAATGTAAAGATAGCTCCTACACATGCAGGAATATCAGTTGGAGAAGATGGAGGATCTCATCAATCAATTGAAGATATATCTTTAATGAGAGGAATTCCAGGAATGGTAGTTTTATCTCCAGCAGATGCAACAGAAACTAAAAAAATGATATTTGCAGCAGCAGAATATGAAGGTCCTGTTTATATTAGAATGGGAAGATTAGATGTTCCAGTTTTATTTGATGAATCATATGATTTTCAAATAGGAATAGCAAATACAATTAAAGAGGGAACTGATGTAACAGTTGTTGCTACAGGACTTATGACTGCAAGAGCTTTAGAAGCAGCAGAAGAGTTAGCTAAAGAGGGAGTATCAGTGAGAGTTATAAATGCTGGAACTATAAAACCTTTAGATGGAGAAACAATCTTAAAAGCAGCTAAAGAAACTAAGTTCATTGTAACTGCAGAAGAACATTCTGTAATAGGTGGATTAGGATCAGCAGTATCAGAATTTTTATCAGAAACTCATCCAGCATT
Source organism: uncultured Cetobacterium sp. (assembly GCF_947039425.1). Lineage (GTDB taxonomy): Bacteria > Fusobacteriota > Fusobacteriia > Fusobacteriales > Fusobacteriaceae > Cetobacterium_A. The sequence continues at coordinate 2,497 of NZ_CAMQYW010000004.1, forward strand.
AGTAAAGAAAATTGGAATTTATGATAAATTTGGACAAAGTGGAAAGGGTGACGAGTTACTTGAGAAGTATGAATTAACAGCTTCTAAGATAATATCAGTGGTAAAAGAAAACTTATAATATAATTAAAAGGATAGAGGCGATAAAATGCGCCTCTATATTTTCATTATAAAAGGGAGAAAAAATGGGAGCTAAAAAGGTGAAAAGGACTTTTATTGTTTTAGTCTTAAGTTTTATGATTTTTAATTTGTTTATTTCAATGGCATCAAATAGTTATTTTTTAGGTAAGGTATTAAAAAATAATTATTTTTTAACAGTTGAGTTACAAAATAATTTGAAATTACCTCAAATAGAGGAGTTTGAAAAATTTTTATTAAAGAATAATAGTGTAAAAGGATTGAGGTATCTTGACAAGACAGAAGCTTTTAGAAATTTACAAAAAGAATTGGAAATAATAATTCCAAAGAGTGAAAATCCACTACCCAATTCAATAATAGTTTCTTTTAATAATGAAAATGATATACATGTCGTTCAAGAATTGTTAGATGTTAATCCAAACGTAAGAGAGATATATATAGACAGTAAATTTTTACAAAGTACTCAAATGAAAGTGAGTGCAGTGAATACATCGCTGTTTTTATTTTTATTTTTTGCAGGAAGTATGTTTTTTTTAATTTCAACAACATTAAGAGGAAATATTTTTAAAGATTATACAATGTATGCTATAAAAAATTCTCAAAATCCTAAAAATTATATGGTAGCAAGAAATAAAAATTTAATTCCATTTATAGTTAGTGCTATAATTGGAAATCTTTTATTTTTCAATATCTATATAATATTAAGAGATAAACTTTTAATATTATTACCAAATTTAATTTTACAAAGTTTTAAGCAACTATTTTTTATAGAATTTATTGCTGTATTAATTGTTATAGTAGTATCTTGGAAAGCCACAGCAAAAGTAAAAAAAGAAGAGGTATAACATGAAAAAGATACTGTTGTTTTTGCTAGTATCAGCTTTGCTTTATGGAGATAATGTAGATAACTTAAAAAACAGAATGAAAAAAATAGATTCAGAAATAAAGCAAAAAAATACGAGAATAAAAAATATAAATTCAGAAAAGATAAGTGTAGAAAAACAAATTATAAAAATTAATAAAGAGATAAAAGATATTGAAAATGATGCAGATCAAATAAAAAGTGAAATTGTTGTAGTAAATAAAAATATAGAATATGGTGGACTAAATTTAGGTGTTAGTAACAAAGCTTTAGAGAGAAAGCAGTCAGAATACAAAGCAAAGATGATTGAAATAAATAGAATTGCCAATATGGAAAGTGATACAAAAGAAAAAAGCATAGCTAAGAGAAGTTTTTCAAGATTATTATTTGGTGATTTAGAAAGTATGGAACATATAAAAGAGGTTCAAAGTTCAATTCAGCATGTAAAAGCAAATATTGAGAAAGACAAAAGGAAATTAACTAGTTTAAAAGCAAGATTGGATAGTAATAGAAAAAAAATAGAATATAAAAAAATAGAAAAAAATAGATTGATATCTAAGTTGAATAAAGAGAAAACAAATCACGTAAAAAGTATCTCAAATTTACAAGCACAAAAGAAGAGAATAGCAAAAGAGATCGAAAGAATAATTAAGGCTAGAAGTGTTACAAATAAAAATATTAAATTAAATACAGCACTGGCTAGACTTGGAAAATTTATAAAACCAATTGCAGGAAGAGTGATAGTTAGATTTAGAGAAAAAAAAGGTGGCCAAGTAGTAAGTAACGGAATTGAAATTAGAGGTCGAATGGGTTCTAAGGTTAAATCATCTATGGGTGGAAAAGTTATTTATGCTGATAAATTTCAAGGACTTAATAATGTGGTTATGATAGATTATGGATATAATACAATCGGTGTTTATGGAAATTTAATAGCAGTGGGGGTAACACTGAATCAACAAATAAGAAAAGGTCAGGATATAGGGGTTTTAGGACTTACTACAGAAGGAGAACCAAACTTATATTATGAAGTAAGATTTAAATTAAAACCAATAAATCCAGAAAATTTATTTTAATGGAGGAAGGTAATGAAAGGAGTCATCATTTACAACGAAGGGAAAGAGTTTGCAAAAAAATTAAATGATGAGTATTTGATTTTTTTTAAAGAAAAGAATATAGAGATAGTTCCAAAGTCAAAAATAAAAGAAGCTACATTTATTATTATAATAGGTGGAGATGGAACTTTATTAAGAGCTTCTAAAAGTATAATAAAAAATAATGAAGCAATAGATGTATTTGCTGTAAATGCAGGATCTCTTGGGTTTTTAACAGAGATCAAAGCAGAAGAATTTAAAGAAACTTTTGAAAATTATTTAGAGGGAAGGTATCAAAGAGAACCAAGATCTCTATTACAATTAAAATCTAGAGGTGAAGTTATATATATTCTAAATGAAGTTGTAATATCAAAAGCAGCAGCAGTTTCTAGGATTTTAAATATTTCAGCAAGAACAAATAAAAGTACAATTTGTAATTACAAAGCAGATGGATTAATAATAGCAACACCAACAGGATCAACAGCTTATTCTTTATCTGCTGGAGGCCCAATAGTGATGCCAGGTTTAAAGGTAATAATAATAACACCTTTAGCACCACATAATTTAACTACAAGACCAATAATTATAAATGGAGATGAAAAGTTAATACTATCTTTAAGAGAAAAAGAGAAAGGTTGCATAATAATTGATGGAGAGATTAAAAGAGAACTTAGAGAACAGGAGATTATTTCAATTTGTTACTCAGATAAAAGATTGAATTTAATTCTCCCAGAAGGTAGAGATTATTATGGAGTACTGAGAGATAAGTTAAAATGGGGAGATAGTTTATGCTAAAAGAGTTAAAAATTGAAAATTTAGCTATTATAGAAAAAGTTGATCTTGAGTTTGATAATGGATTGATAGTTTTAACAGGAGAAACAGGAGCAGGAAAATCTATTATTTTAAGTGGAATAAATCTTTTAATTGGAGAAAAAGCTAGTTCTGATATGGTGAGAGATGGAGAGGATCATCTATTGGCTCAAGGTGTATTTGGAGTTAATGAGGAGCAAGAGCAAGAATTAAAAGAGTTAGGAATAGAAGCTGAAGATCAGGAAGTAATAGTTAGAAGACATATTGATAAGAGCGGAAGAGGAAAAGCCTTTGTAAATAATATAAGAGTTCCAATGTCTAGTTTAAAGGAGATTATGGGGACTCTTGTGGATATTGTAGGTCAACACTCTCATCAAATGTTACTAAATAAAAATAATCATTTAAGATTATTAGATAGATTTTTAGGAGAAAAGGGTCTAGAGATTAAAAAGGAATTAGAAGTACTTTTTAGTAAATATTCTAGTTTAGATAGAAGAATACAAGATGTTGAAAAAAATAAGAAAGAAACAATGGAGAAAAAAGAGTTTTATGAATATCAACTTCTTGAAATTGATAAAATAAGTTTGAAAGAAAATGAAGATGAAAAATTAGAGGAAGAGTATAAAAAACTTTTCAATGCAGGGAAAATTAAGGAAAAGTTATCAATGTCAGAATCTTTACTTCGTGATGGAGAACTTAACGCTTTAACTATAATATCTAATAGTAAAAAAAATCTAGAGATTGTTTCTAAATATGGAAAAGAGTTTCAAGATATTTTAGAAAAATTAGAAAGAGTATATTATGATTTACAAGATTGTGTAGATTATATGAGTGATTTAAATAGTGGTATTGAAGGGGATGACATTAGATTAGATAAAGTAATATCAAGACTTGATAATATAAATAGATTAAAATCAAAATATGGAGATGAAATTTCAGATATCTTAGAATATAGAAATAATATTGAAGAAAAATTACAACTTTTAGATGAAAATAGTTTCCAAATAAAAAAACTTTTAAAAGAAAGAGAGATAGCAAAAAAATTATATTTTGAAAAAGCTGAAAAGTTAACTTCAATAAGACTTGAAAAAGCTAGTCTTATTGAGACAAACTTAAAAGATGAACTTAAGGGATTAAATATGGGAGATGCTCAGTTTAAAATTAAGTTTGAAGAAGCGCAAAACATGGGAATAACTGGAGTAGATCAAGTGGAATTTATGATATCAACAAATATTGGACAATCTTTAAAACCTTTATGGAAAGTAGCTTCAGGTGGTGAAGTTAGTAGAATAATGTTAGCTATAAAAGTTATTTTTTCAAAAGTTGATAATATTCCAATTTTAATATTTGATGAGATTGATACAGGAGTTGGTGGAGAAACAGTTAGAAAAATTGCAGATAAATTACAAGAAATTGGAAAAACAACTCAAGTTATGAGTATAACTCACTCTCCAGCAATAGCTTCTAAAGCTTCTCAGCAATTTTATATAGAAAAAAAATTAATTGAAAATAAAACTGTAACTCAGGTAAAAAAATTAACTGATCAAGAAAGAGTTCAAGAGATTGCAAGAATGCTAGGTGGAAAAAATATTTCTCAAGCAGTACTAAAGCATGCAAAGGAACTTTTAAGTGAGGGATAGATGGATTTATTAAAAGAATTTTTAGAGTATAAATTAGAATCAAAAGATATAAAAAAAGAAACATTAGATATATATCAATGGGATATAGGAGATTTTAAGAATTTTATTGAAAAAGATTTATTAAAAGTGTCCAAAGAGGATGTGATAAACTATATAAAATTTTTAAAAGATAAATATCAAGCAAATACAATATCTAGAAAGATAAGTACAATAAAAGGATTTTATAAATTTTTATTTAAAAAAAATATGGTTGAATCCTTGCCGACAGATGGAATAATTTTAGAAAAAGCTTCTGAAAAAAAAATAGAAGAGTTAGAAGAGTGGGAAATAGAAGCTATTTTAAATAGTTGTGAAAAGGATGAAAAAGGAGAGAGAGATAAAATATTAATAAAATTATTAATAGAAACAAAACTCTCAATTAATGATATTTTGAAATTGAAAGTATCAGATTTGAAACTATATTCATATTGTGGTGTTTTAAATTTGGACGGTCTTGGAATGATAAAATTATCAGATGAGTTATCAGATGAGTTAAAATATTATATTTTAACTATTAGAGATGAGAAAAATGAAAATCACAGTGACATCTTATTTTACAAGGTTTCTAGACAGTCTTTTAGAGCAAGATTTATAACTCTTGGAAAGAAAGCTCATATAAAAAGAGGGATTTCTCCAAATATGTTGAGAAATACTTTAAAAAGTGTGGTAAAATTAGAACATGATAGAGAAGAAAGTGTTTCAAATTTAAAAACGAAAGAGAAATACTTTAAAATAGGAATAGGAGATGAGTGACAAGTGAAAGCTGGATTCATAGCAGTAGTAGGAAGACCAAATGTTGGAAAATCTACTCTAATAAATAAACTCGTAGACGAGAAGGTTGCAATAGTTTCTGATAAAGCAGGAACAACAAGAGATACAATAAAAGGAATTTTAAATTTTAATGGTAATCAATATATTTTTGTAGATACACCAGGAATCCATAAGCCAAAACATTTACTTGGAGAGCATATGACTAATAGTGCTTTAAGAGTATTAAGAGATGTAGATGTTATAGCTATGGTTATTGATGCTTCTCAAGAGATAAGTACAGGAGATTTATTTGTTCTTGAAAAAATAAAATTAGCTCATAAAATTCCTAAAATATTAATTTTAAACAAAATAGATAAAATTAATGATGAGGAATTAGAAGCTAAAAGAGAAGAGATTAAAGAGAAATTAGGAGAATTTAGTGCTGTTGTTGAAATAGCAGGGCAATATGCAATAGGATTACCAAAATTATTAACAGCGTTAGATCCCTTTTTAGAAGACGGAATAAAATTCTATCCAGATGACATGTATACAGATATGCCTATGTACAGAATAATAACAGAAGTTGTTAGAGAGAAAATACTTGAAAGAACAAGAGATGAGATACCTCACTCAGTTGCTATTGAGATAATAAATGTAACTAGAAGAAATAATGGAAAAGATAAGTTTGACATTAATATATACGTTGAAAGAGACTCTCAAAAAGGTATTATCATAGGGAAACAAGGTAAAATGTTAAAAGATATTGGAACTGAAGCTAGAAAAGAGATTGAAAAACTTTTAGGAGTTGAAATCTATATGGAACTTTGGGTAAAAGTTAAAGATGACTGGAGAAAGAAAAAACCATTCCTTAAAGAACTTGGTTATGTAGATGAAAAATAAAAAATAGAATAAAGTGGAGGTAGTCATGAAAATACTTGCAGTTAGTGATGAAGAGATACTAGAAAAATATCCTATAGATCAGCTAAAGAAAATGTTTTCAGAGATAGAACTTATTATATCTTGTGGAGATGTTAGTAATAAGTATTTAGACTACCTCTTTACTATTTTAAATAAAGAACTAATTTATGTAAATGGGAATCATGTTTATTCAGAAAATCATGATATCAGTTTTTGTAAAAATTTAGATGGTGGAAATATATGTACAGTAAAGGGTATTAAAATAGTAGGTTATGATGGAAGTCAAATATATTCAAGAGGATCGCATCAATATAGTGAGAAAGATGTATTTTTTATGGTTATGAAAAGCTTTGTTAAAGCAAAATTTTCAAATGTAGATTTAATAATAAGTCATTCTCCGATTGGAGGGATAAATGAAGGGAGCGATCCCATTCATAAAGGTTTTTATAGCTATAAAAAAGCCATAGATTTTATGAAGCCTAAATATTGGCTTCATGGACATGTACATTTAAAAAATCATCACGAAGTAAAAGAAGCCTACTTGGAGGGGACAAAAATAATAAATGTATTTGGATATAAAATAATTGATTTGGATATAGACTAGGAGGAACTATGCTTGATTATTTTGAATCAGAAAATGGAGTTGAAGCATTTAAAAAAGCACTAAGGAAAAATAAGCTAAACTTCTTTTATAGAAAAGATAAAAATATAAAGGTATTTAAAGATATAGAGAGAGAAGGAGAGTTTTCAACAAAAATATATTTAGGAATAAGGGAGATTTCTTTGGAGAAAATTGTTGGAACAGTTGAAAAAGGTGGGGACTTTGATAGAAATTTCAACCCTAAAAGAGACTCATCCAAGAATAGATGGGTCAATGTATATAATGAGCTTGTAGTAAGAGGAACAGCACCACCAATTGTTCTTTATAAGGTGAGAGATGAGTATTATGTCTATGATGGAAACCATAGAGTTTCTGTTGCCAAAAATCTTTCTTTTACATCTTTAGAAGCAGAAGTATATGAATTTTTCTCATCTAAAAATGATATCTTAGATAAATTAAGTAGAGAGAGATTTGCTTTTGAACTTGAAACAAAATTGAAAAAAATAGATGTTAGCTTACCTGAAAGCTATTTGCTTTTAAGAGAAGAAATTAAAAATTTTAGCGATCTTTTTTATGATGAAGAGGAAAGTTATTTGGAAAAATGTGATAATTGGTATAGAAGAATATTTACACCTATTGTTAACATAATAACTAGAAATATTCTTGAATTTGAATATAGTAAAAACGGCGACATTTTTTTAGAATATTTAAAATATAAAAAAGAATCAAAATATCAAGATAGATATACAAGATCTCTTGTAAACTATTTAAATATAAAAAAAAGAGATGAAATTTCTAATCTAAAAATAGATATAGTTGTAGATAATATTATAATTGGAGATTTTAGAAAAATATATGATTTTGATAGATTGAGTTTATTTAATAATGAAACTAGAGATAAAATTTTAGCAATAAGAGAGTTTAGTAAAAAAAGATTTAGAAGAGAGAGTTTAATTTTAGGAGAGATATCTTTATATGGAAAAGTAAATAAGATTCATGGATTTACAGTGGCTATGCAACTTTGGTTTGAAAATGTATATGAAGTTTATCAAAAAGAATGGAATATAAAGATTGACTCAATGGGGTTAGTTAAGAAATTTGAAAATTCAGATAAAATAATAGAGGACGCTATGAGATTCTCAAGATATTATAGAGAACGTTCAGGAAGATTATTATCTTATTTAGAGATACTGTATAATTATATGTTAGATATATATATACCTAGTATATTGATTTTAGAGGAAAATTCAATAGATAAAGAGGATATAGAAGATGAGTATCTGAAAATAACTCAAAGCTATTTGTATTATAGAAGATATGGAGGAGAAGATTCTCTTAAAGCGTTTGTAGAAGGATATTTATTAGAAAGTTATGGGAGTAAAATAACTGATTTTATTTTTTCTAAAAATAAAAAATTTGATGCAGATGTAACTAAAGATCTTTTAGAATTTACCACGTTAGAAAAATATGGTGGAACAGAGAGCTATAAAACTATAAAAAAATTAAAAGAGTACATAAAAAGCTTAGATATTGAAAATAAAGAATTAATAGATTTAAAGCTTGATAATGATTTTAAAGCTTTTGCAAATCAAGAGGATATTATTTTAGATTATAACAATAAGAGAGTTTTTAATTTAATTAGAGGAATTTGGGGTAGTTATACATTTGTAGATTATTGTAGCGACTTATTAAAAAGATAGCTTTTGCTATCTTTTTTTATATGATGCATAGAATTTGTTTTAGAGTAATAATTATGATATAATGGAAGACAGAAAAAAAATAGTAATACAGGAGGAACAAAGAGCAATGCATTTATTATTAACAGAGGGAATGGGTTGGATAGAAGTAGTAACAGGGAGTATGTTCTCTGGAAAAAGTGAAGAGCTAATTAGAAGAATGAGAAGGTTAAAATATGCAAATCAAGAGATTGTAGTATTTAAACATTCAAGTGATAATAGATATGATAATGCTAAAGTTGCTTCTCATAGTCACGTTTTTATAGAGGCAGTTCCTGTTGCAACAGTTGAAGAGATGAGAAGATTAATTAAAGAGGAATATAGTAATGTAAAAGTTATAGGAATAGATGAAGTTCAATTTTTTGGAGAGTCTGTTGTAGAGTTTTGTGAAGAGTTAGCTGATAGTGGAAAAAGAGTTGTTGTAGCTGGACTTGATCAAGATTTTAGAGGAGAACCTTTTAAACCAATGGATCAGTTAATGGCAAGAGCTGAATATGTAGATAAATTTAATGCTATTTGTGTTTGTTGTGGAAATCCAGCTTCGAGAACTCAAAGACTTGTAGATGGAGAACCAGCTTATGAAGATGATCCAATAGTTTTAGTTGGAGCTAGTGAAAGTTATGAAGCTAGATGTAGAAGATGTCATATAGTAAAAAAAAGAGGGTAATATGAATTTAAGAGGAATAGAAAAAACAAGTAAATGGGGTTATATATTTACAATTTTTTATAATGGAACAAAATTTCACTCTTTTGATGAAATGGCAGGGAAAGTAACTGTAAAAGGTGAATTTAGAAAAGAGATGAACAGCTTAGGATTTTCTTGGGCCAAGGGAATTCAACAAGGTGGGAGAACAGATGCTAAAGTGTCTGCTGAAAGAAATATGCTTTATGTAAGTAGTAATTTTCAAGGAGACTTAACAGATATTATATTTAAATTTAACGAAAAAATGAAAGAAAGTATCTTTGTAAGAAAAGTGGATAAAACTTTTCCAAACTTATCTTTTCCTGAATATGTAGAGGAGAGAGAGTATCTATATAAATATCCAAAAAAAAGAATAAAAAGAGATATTAATTTAATTGAAGCAGCGCTTTTAGAGGTAAGTGGAACTTATGATGTAAGTAGATTTACTGATAAAAAAGGGATAGAGTTAAAAGAACACGAAAGAAGAGTAGAAGTTACATTTGAAAAAAATATACTTAAATTTGTTGGAAACTCATTTATGCCAAAGCAAGTTAGAAATATGGCAGGATATATTTTAAGTGGAGAAATAGAAACATATCCAGGAAAGTATTTAAGTTTAGATAAAGTTACTTTAAAAGAGGAACTTTTAAATAAACTGATTTTTGAAGATAAAGAGTTAAAGATTAATGGTGTTGAAAAAATTGAAAAAACAAAGGATAATTCCCTTTATATTCTTTATGTAAATAGTGAAAATAAAGGTAAGTTTATTGGAAAAAATGCAACAGAGATAAAAAAATTAAGAAAAGAGTATGGAAATATTTTAGTAAGGGAGATATAAAATGTTTTCTAGAATTAAGCAGGGAGTTTCTTGTTTATTTTTAAAATTTGATAAAAAGAACTTATTGGAAATAAAAAAAATATTATCTAAAGATGAGTTTAATATTTTTAATAGAATGAGTGATTATGATAAGTTACACAGTTTTAATGTATATTTAAAAGTGAAAGAAAATGAACTTTTAAAAGATGATGAAAATTATTTAAAATTAGCACTCCTTCATGATAGTGGAAAGGGCAATATCACTATTTTTAGAAGAGTAAAAAAAGTGTTAGTAGGAGATAGATTATTAGAAAAACATCCTGAAATTGCTTATGAAAAACTTAAGGAAATAAATCTTTTAGTTGCAAAATTATGTAGAAATCATCATAATGTACATGTAGATAAAAAAATGCAAGTGTTTCAAAGAATAGATGATCAATAGAAGATGAGGAGAGTTATGAAAGTAAATATAGAAAAATATCTAATGTCTGTGGAAAAACCAGGGCAATATTTAGGTAATGAAATTAATAGTTTTCACAAAGATTTAAAAGATATAAAAGGTAGAATGTGTCTGTTTTTTCCAGATATTTATGAAGTTGGAATGTCTAATTTAGGAATAAAATTACTTTATAGCATAATGAATGAAATTCCTGGATTTTTCTTAGAAAGAGGATTCTCTCCAATGGAAGATATGGAAATATTAATGAGAGAAAATAATATTCCAATGTTCTCTTTAGAAACTAAATCAGAGTTAAAAGATTTTGATGTTGTTGGATTCTCATTGTCTTATGAAATGTGTTATCCCAATGTTTTAAATGCTTTAAATTTAGCAGGAATTCCAATTCATGCAGATAAAAGAACAGAGGAAGATCCTTTAATAATGGCTGGAGGAACTTGCATGATGAATCCATCAGCAATGGAAAGTTTTATGGATTTCTTTGTTATTGGTGATGGAGAGGAAACAATGACAAAGTTAGCAGAAACTCTTGTAAAACTTCAAGGAAAGACAAAGTCTGAAAAATTAGATGCTATAAAAGATTTTGAAGGTGTTTATATTCCGAAGCTACATAAAGGAGTTAAAAGAATAAAAAGAGCTATTGTTCAAGATCTAGATAAAACAGTATCTTATTCAAATCAATTAGTTCCTTATATACAAATAGTTCACGATAGAGCTTCTGTTGAAATACAAAGAGGTTGCACTAGAGGATGTAGATTCTGTCAAGCTGGAATAGTTTATAGACCAGTTAGAGAGAGAAGTTTAGAGAAGAATATAGAATTAATAGATGATATGCTTTATAATACAGGACATTCTGAAATATCACTGTCTTCACTGAGCAGTAGTGATTATAATGGAATTAGTGACTTAATAGCAGGGTTACAAAAGAAATATGAAAATAAAAATTTAGGAATATCACTGCCATCATTGAGAATGAATACACACTCTGTTGATGTTGCTGTTGATATATCTGGAGGAAAAAGAACAGGATTTACTTTTGCACCAGAAGCAGGAACTCAGAAAATGAGAGATGTTATAAATAAAGGTGTAACAGAAGATGAGATTATGGAAACAGCAATAGCAGCAGTAAATGCTGGTTGGGATAATTTAAAGTTTTACTTTATGATTGGGCTTCCATTTGAAACAGATGAAGATGTTATGGGTATATTTGAACTTGTAAAAAATGTAACATGGGCTTGTAGAAAAATAAGAAAAAGAGTAAATATAACAGCTAGTGTATCGAATTTTGTTCCAAAACCTCATACTCCATATCAGTGGTGTGAACAAATGAACGTAGAGGAAACATTTAGAAAACAGGATATGTTAAGAGATGCCTTTAAAGGATTAAAAGGAACAACTTTAAGAATGCATCCACCAAAAAAATCTTATTTAGAAGGATTCTTATCAAGAGCAGATAATTTAACTGGAAAATTAATAGAGTTGGCTTATGAAAAAGGTGCTAAACTTGATGATTATAGAGATAATTTTGAAATTTGGAAAGAGGCAATGAGTGATCTTGGAATAACAGAAGAAAAATATCTAGGGAAAAGAGAGTTAGATGAAGAGTTGCCTTGGGATATAGTTGAAATTGGAGTAAGTAAAGAATTTTTACTTAGAGAACTAAAAAAATCAGAGGAACAAGCATTAACTGTTGATTGTAGAGAGCAGTGTGCAGGATGTGGAATGAAAAAATATATAAAAGAGTGTGGATCTTTAACACTTGATAAAAAATAAATAGGAGTTTTAATATGTTGAAAATAGGTAATGAGTGGGATAAGATTTTAAAAGATGAATACTCAAAAGATTATTTTATTAAAATGAATTCTTTTTTAGAAAAAGAGTATAGAGAAAAAATAGTTTACCCACCTAAAGATGAGATTTTTACAGCCTTTCAACTATCTTCTTATAATAATATAAAAGTGGTAATATTAGGACAAGATCCTTACCATGGAAAAGGGCAAGCTCATGGGCTTGCTTTTTCTGTTAAAGAGGGAGAAAAAATACCACCATCTTTAAGAAATATTTATAAGGAAATAGGTATGGAAGGAGAGGGAGATACTTTTCAAAACGGATATCTTATTGATTGGGCAAAACAGGGAATATTTCTTTTAAACACAGCTTTAACAGTAAGAGAGGGAGAGGCTAATTCTCACTCTAAAATAGGATGGAGCTTATTTACTGATTCTGTAATAGAAAAAATAAATGAAAGAAAAGATCCCGTTATATTTGTTTTATGGGGGAATAATGCTAAGGGAAAGAAAAAATTAATTACAGGAAAACAGCATTTTATTTTAGAGGGGGTACATCCAAGTCCATTATCGGCAAGTAGAGGATTTTTTGGATGTAATCATTTTATAATGATTAATGAGATATTGAAATCTTTAGGAAAAGAAATAATAGATTGGAATATACTTTGTAAAACAAAACAATTGACATTCTTTGTATAGTAATATAGAATACTTGAAAAAGCTTGTGGGAGGATTTTATGAAAAAAGTACTACTATTATTAACATTGGTAAGTGGATTAGCATATGGTGCAGAGTATAGAGATGGAACTTATAGAGGGGTTTATGTTTCAGGACAAGAAACACAAGTGGAAGTACAATTTAATTTGAAAAATGATAAAGTAACATCAGCTAAATATAGAACTTTATATTATAAAGGGAAAAATTATTTAAAAGATAAAGATATGGAAATGTATAAAAATCAATATGAAGTAGCTTTAAAGTCAACAATAAATCAAGAGGTAGAAGAGGGGATTGAATCTCTTTATCATCCTGAAAAAATAGAAAAGGCTGGAGCAACAATAAGATCAACAAAGGTGAGAGCAGCTATTCAAAATGCATTAAATTCTGGTGTGTATAAATTAGCGAAATAAAATTAAAAAAGAACTTCGGTTCTTTTTTTTTATAAAAAAATTGACAATAAAAGAAAAAAATACTATACTCTTAGCAACTGGTACGTACAACATAACAATTGTTATAACGAGGGGAGATATATGATATTTGTAGGGGTAGATGGTGGTGGAACTAAAACAGCTTTTTCAGCTATAGATGAAAATGGAAATAATTTATATTTATATGAAACAACAACTTGTCACTATGAACAAGTGGGACTTGATGGTTTTAAAAATATTATTGAAAAGGGAATTTTAAAAATCAAAGAGAATTTAAAAATTGAAAATAATAGTATAGATTTTGTTTTTTTAGGTGTTCCAGGGTACGGTGAAAGAGAGGAGTATGATATTAAAATACATACAATTCTAAATGGAATTTTAAAAGGAATTAAATTTAAATGTGGAAATGATGTGGAAAATGGTTGGGCTGGAAGTTTAGCATGTAGTCCTGGAATAAATTTAGTTGCAGGGACAGGAGCAATAGCTTATGGATTAAATGAGAAAAATGAAAGTGCTAGAAGTAGTGGTTGGGGATTTTTTTGTGGAGATGAAGGGTCAGCTTTTTGGATAGGTAAAAAAGGAATAGAGCTTTTTTGTAAACAAGCTGATGGAAGAATGGAAAAAAATAAATTATATAATATATATAAGGATGAATTGAAATTAGATAAGGATTTTGATCTTATAAATTATGTATATAATACAATTGATTTCGAAAGAGGAAAAGTTGCAGAACTGGCAACTCTTGTTTTTAAAGGTGCACTAGCTGGAGATCTATCTTGTATTAAAATATTTCAAGAGGCAGCTTATGAACATTATTTAATGGTTAAGGGAGTTGTAGAGCAACTTAAATTTAAAGATGAAGTTAAAATATCTTATAGTGGTGGAGTTTTTAAATCAAGAGATTTAGTATTAGAACCTTTAAAAAAATATTTAGAAGAAAATAATATTAAAGGGAGATTAATAGAACCACAATTATCACCAGTGTTAGGTGCAGCATTATATGCATATAAGTTAAGTGGAAAAGATTTAAATGAAAATATAGTTAGAAATTTAAGGGGGGAATAAAGTGGGGAAAATTTTTGACATTGAAGTTTCAAAACTTGAAGAGATAAAGGCATATATAACAGCTAAGGAGATAGATCAACAACCAAGATTATGGGAAGAAACTTATGAGATATTAGAAAAAAATAAAAAAGGGTTAAATGATTTTTTAGATAGAATAGGAAGAGATCATTTAAAGGTTATCTTTACAGGAGCAGGAACTTCTGAATTTGTTGGAAATACAATAGTTCCATTTTTAAAAGAGCAAGGAATATGGGTTGAGTCAATTGCAACAACAGATATTGTTAGTAATCCTCAAGTTTATTTAAAGAAAAAATCAAAAACTCTTTTAATATCTTGTGCAAGATCAGGAAATTCTCCAGAAAGTGTAGCAACAGTTGAATTAGCAGAGCAATTAGTGGATAACTTATATCAAATATTTTTAACTTGTAATCCAGATGGGAAATTAGCTAAAAAATCTGAAAATAATGAAAAAAATTATTTATTATTAATGCCAAAAGATTCAAATGATAAGGGATTTGCAATGACAGGAAGTTTTACATGTATGTCTTTAGCAGGGTTGATGTTATTTAATTTAGAGAAATTAGATTCTTTTAAAAATTATGTAAATGAGATAAAAGAAAAAGGACAAGAGTCAATGTCTTTATTTTTAGAAAAAATAAAAGAGATTGCAAATTTAGATCATGATAGAATTGTATTTTTAGGAAGTTCATGTTTAAAAGGTCTATCACAAGAAGCATCTTTAAAAACATTAGAACTATCTGGTGGGAAAATAGTAACAGATTATAATTCTCCATTGGGGTTTAGACATGGTCCTAAATCAATAGTAAATGAAAAAACAGTTATATTTATTATGCTTTCACAAGATGAATACACAAGAAAGTATGATAAAGATCTTTTAAAAGAGATGAGCTTAGAAAGAAAAGGAAATCAAATAGTAGTATTTGATAATTTCTATGATGAAGAAGTAGAAAAATTATCAGATTTTTATATAAATATAGATTTGGAAGTTTGTCATGATGTATTTTTAATGTTTAATTATATAATATTAGCTCAAAAATATGCTTTTTATAAATCACTATATTTAAATATCACTCCAGATAATCCATGTCCAACAGGAGAGGTAAATAGAGTGGTACAAGGAGTAATAATACATAAATATGAGGGGGATAAAAAATGTTAGTTTCAACAAGAAAAATGCTATTAGATGCACAAAAAAATGGGTATGCTGTTCCAGCCTTTAATATACATAATTTAGAAACAATTCAAGTGGTTGTAGAAACAGCTTGTGAAATGAGATCTCCAGTGATATTAGCAGCAACACCAAGTACAGTAAAATATGCAGGAGTAGAGTTCTTATATGAAATGGCAAAGGCTGCAACTGGAAAGTATGACATTCCTATTGCTTTACATCTTGATCATCATGAGAGTATAGAGGATATAAAGAAAGCTATTGATATGGGGTATAAATCAGTAATGATAGATGCTTCTCATCATGAGTTTGCAAATAATATTGAAATAGTAAAATCAATTGTTGATTATGCTCATAGATTTGATGTAACAGTGGAAGCTGAATTGGGAAAATTAGGAGGGCAAGAGGACGATTTAGTAGTTGATGAAAAAGATGCTATGTATACAAATCCAGATCAAGCTATAGAGTTTGTTGAAAAAACAGGAATAGATTCACTAGCAGTTGCAATAGGAACAGCTCATGGACTATATAAATCAGAGCCAAAACTTGATTTTGATAGATTGGGAGAGATTAGAAAGAAAGTTTCAATACCTTTAGTATTACATGGAGCTTCAGGAGTTCCATTTGAGTGTGTACAAAAGACAATAGATCTTGGAATAACAAAGGTTAATATTGCAACAGAGTTAAAGATACCTTTTGCTCAAGCAATAAAAGAGTTCTTTGATGAAAATCCAAATGAAAGTGATCCAAGAAAATATTTAATTCCAGCAAAAAATGCTATGAAAAATGTTGTAATGGATAAGATAACTATGTGTAAGAGTTCAAACAGGGTTTAATTATGATACTAACAGTGACATTAAATCCAGCAGTTGATACAAGATATGAGATTAATGAATTTAAATTGGGAGAGGTTTTTAGAAGTGAAAATGGAAGAAAAACTCCAGGTGGAAAGGGTTTAAATGTAGCAAAAGTGTTAAAAATATTGGGAGAAGATGTTTTAACAACAGGTTACTTAGGTGGAGTAAATGGTAAATGGATAGAAGATGAACTTAATAGAAATCAGATTAAGACATCTTTTGAAAAAATATCTGGTGAAACAAGAGTTTGTTTGGCAATTTTAAGTAAAAATAATCAAACAGAGATACTTGAATCAGGTCCAGTTATTAGCTGTGAAGAGAAAGCTAACTTTATCAATAGATTTATAAAGCTTATAGAAAATGTAAATATAATTTGCTGTTCTGGAAGTTTACCTAAGGGACTAGACAAAGATTTTTATAAAGAGATAGTGAAAATATGCAAAGAGAGAGATAAGAAAATAATATTAGATACAAGTGGAGAAAGTCTCCTACTTTCTATTGAGAGTAAACCATTTTTAATAAAGCCAAATAAAGATGAGTTAGAAAGTATTTTAAATATGAAATTAAAAGATGAAAACTCAATAGTTGGAGGGGGAAAAAAACTTCAAGCTATGGGGGCGGAAAATGTAATGATAAGTTTAGGAAAGGATGGATGTCTTTTTATTGGAGAAAAAGATATTTATAAAGTTCGAATACCTAAAGGAATAGTTGCATTAAATCCTATTGGATCAGGAGATTCATCTGTTGCTGGATTTGCCTATGCTTTAGAAAGAGAAAAAAGCATAGTGGATTGTTTAAAATATAGTATGGCTTGTGGTATTTCAAATGCTATGAACTTAGAAACTGGCTTTGTATCAGAAAAAGAAATTAAAGAAATTTTAGAAAAAATAAATATAGAACAACTTGAAAATGTCTAGGAAGCTAGACATTTTTTCTTTTCTAAACTGTAATATAATAAAGAAAAATGATATAATAAGTTGAAAATAATATGTAGGGAGAGAAAATGAAAAGGATGTTTGAAAATATAGAATATAAGATTTTAAAAAAAATAGATGGAAATATTAATTTTAAAGATTTAGAGTATGATTCAAGGAAAGTAAAGGATGGGGATATTTTTGTAGCTTTAGAAGGAGCAGAAGTTGATGGACATAAATATATAGATAAAGCTATAGAAAATGGAGCTAAAGCTATATTAATATCAAAAAATGTAGAGTTAAAACATAATGTAGATTATATTTTAATTGAAAATTTAAGAGAGAAGCTAGGTGTAATTGCTTCTAATTTTTATGGTCATCCAGATAAAAAATTGAAAATAGTTGGAGTAACTGGAACAAATGGAAAAACAACAACAACATATATAATTGAAGAGCTTCTAGGAACAGATAAAGTAGCTAGAATAGGAACTGTAGAGTATAAAATAGGAGATGAAATAATTGAAGCTCCAAATACAACACCAGAATCTCTAGATATTATAAAGATGAGTAAGAAAGCTGTAGATAAAGGACTTAAATACTTAATAATGGAGGTAAGTTCTCATGGTCTTACAAGTGGAAGAGTTGATATGTTAACTTTTAATGCAGGAGTTTTTACAAATTTAACACCAGAACATTTAGATTACCATAAGGATATGGAAGATTACTTTTTGGCTAAAAGGAAACTTTTTGAAAAATTAGATAATAAAGAAAATGGAATAATAAATATTGATGATAAATATGGAGAGAGATTATTTGAGGAGTTTGGTGGGATATCTTATTCATTAAATAAAAAAGCAGATTTAGATAGAGAATTATTAAATGAGATGGAACCAAAGTTATTAGGAAAATTTAATATGTATAATTTACTTGGAGCTATTGGAGTAGCTAGAGTATTTGGAATATCAGATTTAGAAATTAAAGAGAGAGTTAGTAAATTAAAGGGAGCACCAGGAAGATTTGAACCTGTTTATGCAGGACAGAAATTTAAAGTTATAGTGGATTATGCTCATACAGGAGATGCTTTAAAAAATATACTTCAAGGGGTAAATGAGATAAAGCATATAGGGAAAGTTATTACTGTTTTTGGTTGCGGTGGAGATAGAGATAGAACTAAGAGGCCTGTAATGGCAGAAGTGGCAGAAAAGTATAGTGATTATGTGATTGTAACTTCAGATAATCCAAGAACAGAGGATCCTCAAGAGATTGTAAATGAAATAGTGGTAGGTTTTAAAGGGAATAATTATTCTATTGAAGTTGACAGAGCTAAGGGAATAAAAAAAGCAATAAAAAAAGCAGGAAAAGATGATATAATACTAATAGCAGGAAAAGGGCATGAGACTTATCAGATTTTAGGAAAAACAAAGATTCATTTTGATGATAGGGAGATTGCAATAAAAGCAATAGAAGAATTAAGAGAGGTGAAGTAATTGAATTTGATTAATGATGTAAAGAAAGTTAAAATAGGTAATAAATTTGAAATTGGTGGAAACAATAGATTCACATTAATAGCTGGTCCATGTGTAATTGAATCAGAAGAATTAGTTATGGAAGTTGCGGAAAAAGTAAAAGATATATGTGATAGATTAGAAATAAACTATGTATTTAAAGCATCTTTTGATAAAGCAAATAGATCTTCAATACATTCATACAGAGGTCCAGGAATAGAAAAAGGATTAGAGATATTAAAAAAAGTAAAGGAAAAGCTAAATATACCTGTTGTGACAGATGTACATGAAGCTTGGCACTGTAAAGAGGTTGCAAAGGTAGTAGATATTATTCAAATACCAGCTTTCTTATGTAGACAAACGGATCTATTAATGGCAGCAGCAGAAACAGGGTTACCTATAAATATTAAAAAGGGACAGTTTTTAGCTCCTTGGGATATGAAAAATGTTGTTATAAAAATGGAAGAGATGAAAAATGAAAATATTATGTTATGTGAAAGAGGTTCAACTTTTGGATATAATAATATGGTAGTAGATATGAGAGCTTTTGGTGAAATGAGAAAGTTCGGATATCCAGTTGTATTTGATGTAACTCATGCAGTTCAAAGACCAGGAGGAGCAGGGACAACAACTTCAGGAGATAGAGAGTATGTATTCCCTCTAATGAGAGCTGGACTTGCAATAGGAGTTGATGCTATATTTGCAGAAGTTCATCCAGATCCAGATAATGCAAAATCAGATGGACCAAATATGCTTTATTTATCACAATTGGAAGAGATTTTAAAAGTAGCAGTTAAAATAGATGATTTAGTAAAAGGTAGATAAAAATGGACATGAAAAAAATTGCACGGGATTTATTTGATAAAGAGATTTGTGAACTTGAAAAGGTAAAAGAAAAAATATCAGAAGAGATTGAAAATGTAATTAATTTAATTTTAGATTCTAAAGGAAAAGTTGTAATAACAGGAATTGGAAAATCTGGAATTATAGGTAAAAAAATTGCAGCCACACTAGCTTCAACAGGAACTCATGCTATATTCATGAATGCCGCTGAGGGGTTACATGGAGACTTAGGAATGATTTGTGGAGAAGATGTTGTTATTGCTATTTCAAATAGTGGAAATAGTGATGAAGTGATAGCTATATTACCATCAATTAAAAAAATAGGTGCAGTTTTAATTGCAATGACAGGAAATAGAAATTCTAGACTTGGAAAAGCAGCACATGCAGTTTTAGATATAGGTGTTGACAAAGAAGGCTGTCCATTGAATTTAGCTCCTATGTCATCAACAACAAGTACTCTTGTTATGGGAGATGCAATAGCAACTATACTTATAACAGCTAGAAATTTCAAACCTGAAAACTTTGCAGTATATCATCCAGGTGGAAGTTTAGGTAGAAGACTTTTAATGAAAGTAAAGGATGTTATGCATAAAACTCTTCCAATAGTAGAACTTGAAAATGATATGGATACAGTAATTATGACAATGACTAAAAAAAGACTTGGTGTAGTTTGTGTTGTTGAAAATGATGAACTTCTTGGAATTATAACAGAGGGAGATATTAGAAGAGCTTTGAAAATGAAAGATAAGTTCTTTACTTTAAAGGCTAAGGATATAATGACAGAAAAATATACATTTGCAACTGAGGATATAATGGCTTTAGATGCTCTTGAATTAATGGAAAATAGAGAGAGTCAAATATCAGTATTACCAGTTTTAAATGATAAAAAAGTTATTGGAATTGTGAGAATACACGATTTATTAAATGTAGTAGGAAAATAATTGACAAGAAAAGTAAAGTTATATATAATTGTTTCATAAAGAAACTAAAAATTAGGAGGCATTAAAATGGTAACTAAAGATATGAATATATTAGAAGCAGTTCAAAAATACCCAATGATTACAAACATCTTTAAAAGATACGGATTAGGATGTGTTGGATGTATGGTAGCAGCTGGAGAAACTTTAGGAGAGGGAGTTGCAGCTCATGGATTAAATGCTGATGCAATTATCGAAGAAATGAACCAGTTAATAAAAGAAACAGAAGCTAAATAAGTATATCAAAAAGGACTCTAAATCTTAGAGTCCTTTTTTTAATTTCTTGATAACCCTTAGAAAATTTGATATAATATATTTCAGAAAAAAATAATTTATAAGGGAAAAGGGTATGGTATATAGTTCAGAAAAAATAAGAGATGCAGTTTATTTCATGTTAGAAAATGATGAAGTTGGAACATATGTTTCTTTGGTCGATTGTGATGGTCAAAGAGTAGAAGATGTTGAATCATATAACGATTTAAGTGAAAATGATTTGAAAGTAATTAGCCTAATAAGAGAAATAAAAGAAGATAGTTTTTTTTCTGGTTGGGAAAATGAAAAGAACGAACTTTATATAGATGATAATATTGAAATACTAGATTGCCTAAAAGAAAATGAAAAATTTGTAACAAAAGAGATGGAACCAATAAATTGGGAATTAGAAAACAATAAAATAGTGTTGAAAATAGAAGTTGTAGATTATGAGGGCGGGGTATATCAAGGGAAGATTTTATTTAATGGAGAGTCAGATTTTACAATAGTTTCAGATAACTATATATATAAGAATGGAACAATTTATGTTCTTGAATTATCAAAAGATACAATTCATATTTTGAAAGAGATGGAATCTAAATTTTTAAAAGAGGAAATAGAAAGGTATCTAACTTTAGCTTATTCTTTTGGAAAAGAAGTAGAAATTGAATATTTAGATTACGAAATTGTATTTAATGGGAAAATGAAACCCACTGAAGAGATAATAATAGAAAAAATTTCTCAAGATAATAGCTTATACTTAAAAATAGGAGTATCTTTATCAACAGTATCTTATGAATTTTTAAAAGTTAATGATTTAAAGGAAGCATTGGTTTTAAAAGAGGATGCTAAGAAAATTGAAGTTACAGAAGTAAATCCAATTTTATTGGATGAAACAGTGGATGAAATATTAAAAGTAGTGGTAAAACATCAGAGAAATTTAGGAATAAAATCAGCATTTTATGTTGATGAAAATTTTATAATATTACAAGAAAAATTAGCAAGAGAATTTGTAACACAAGAATTATTACAACTTGCAGGAAAATATAAAGTAATAGGAACAGATAACTTAAAAAAATATAATGTTAGAGCTGTTAAACCAAAGGTTATAGGTAATTTTAAACATGGAATAGATTTCTTAGAAGGAGATGTTCAACTTGAAATAGAGGGAGAAAAATTCTCTATAGTTGATATTTTAAATACTTTTAAAAAAGATTCTTATGTAGTTTTAAGTGATGGAACAAATGCTCTTATTAATAGAAAATATATGGAAAAACTAGAAAGAGTTTTTAAAGATAATGGAAAAGCCAATGTTAAAATTTCATTTTTTGACTTACCTATTATAGATGATTTAATAGAAGATAAAGTATTAAGTAATGAAATTAAAAAAACAAGAAGTTTTTATAGAGGAATGAATGAAATAGAAAAATATGATGCACCAATGCCAATAATAAATGCAACATTAAGAGGATATCAAGAATATGGATATAAATGGCTATCATATTTAATGGATAATAATTTAGGTGGTTGTCTTGCTGATGATATGGGTCTTGGAAAAACTTTACAAGCGATTACATTAATAGCAAGTTTACATAATATTCCAGGAAAAAGAAGCTTGATTATTATGCCTAAGAGTTTAATATATAACTGGGAAAGTGAAATTAAAAGATTTAGTCCACAAATTAAATGTGGAATATATTATGGGAACTTTAGAGATAAATCTTTGTTTGATAAAGTTGATGTTGTAATAACAACATATGGAACAATAAGAAATGATATATCATCATTAAAAGATATGAAGTTTGATTTAGTAATTTTAGATGAATCACAAAATATAAAAAATGTAAATGCACAAACAACGAAAGCAGTTATGCTTCTTAATTCAAAATATAGATTTGCTTTAAGTGGAACACCAATAGAAAATAATTTAGGAGAATTATATTCTCTATTTAGATTTTTAAATCCATCAATGTTTGGAACATTGGATGATTTTAATCATCACTACGCAAATCCAATTCAAAAAGATAATGATAGAGAAGCTATTGATGAATTGAAAAAGAAAATATATCCTTTTATTTTAAGAAGAGTAAAAAAAGAGGTATTGAAAGATTTACCAGATAAGATAGAAAAAACATTATTTATAGGAATGAACCCAGAACAGAGAAAACTTTATGAAGAGAGAAGAACCTATTACTATGGAATGATAAATAATCAAATAAAAAGTCAAGGATTAGGGAAAACTCAATTTTATATTTTACAAGCCTTAAATGAACTTAGACAATTAACAAGTTGTCCAGAGATGAAAAATCCAAATGTAGTATCAAGTAAAAGAGAGGTACTTATAAATAACGTTCAAGATGCTGTTGAAAATGATCATAAAGTACTTATATTTACAAATTATATAAAAAGTATATCAAGCATAACATCTGATCTTAAAAAAAGAGGAATAAAATATCTTGAAATGACAGGGGCAACAAAAGATAGACAAGGACTTGTAGATTTGTTTCAAAAAGATAAAAAATATAAAGTTTTTGTAATGACTTTAAAAACTGGCGGAGTAGGACTTAACTTAACAGCTGCAGATACAATATTTATATATGATCCTTGGTGGAATAAAACAGTTGAAAATCAAGCTGTAGACAGAGCATATAGATTAGGACAAGACAGAACAGTTTTTTCATATAAATTAATATTAAAAGATACAATAGAGGAAAAAATATTAAAGTTACAAGAGAGTAAGAGTCAACTTTTAGATAATTTAATATCAGATGAAGGGGCAACTCTTAAAACTTTAACAGAAAAAGATATTGAATTTATTCTGGGAGAATAGGAGATGATATGGCAATAAGTAAAGATAGATTTAGAAAAGCATTAAATGATAGCTATTCAAAAGAAGTTCTATTTAAAATTTTTAAGAAATATTTTTTAGATTGGATAGCAGAAGGATATATTGGAAGTAATTTAGGATTATTTGAAATTTCTTTGATATCATCAACAACAAACAAAGCAACATTTTTAGAGTTAATGGAACAAATGTATTCTAAAGCAGAGATATTTGCAAGTGTTTTTAATTCTTTTGATAAAAATGTAAAAGAAGTATTTGAAGAGATAGCTTGGAAAGGTAAATTTAAGATTCAAGAAAGAGATATTTACTTTAAAGAAGATGATAGCTATAATATAAAATCAGAATTAAAAGATGAATATTTATTCTTTACAGTTGTAGGGGATAATAAAAAAGGTGAATACTTAACTTTAAATAATGATATTGTAAGAGTTATGAGAAAATTTATGCCAAAGCCCAAAGAATATTTCATATATAAAACAACTCCTGAATCTTGTGAATTTAAAGGAAATAATGAAGAAAAAATTCAAGAAAATTTAAGAAAGTATTATTCTTTTTATAAGGATGAAAAAATGCAACTTTCAAGTAGTGGAAAGTTATTAAAAGAATCTAAAAATAATATGAAAAAATATTGTAATATAGATGAGTATTATGAAGGAATAAAAGATTTAGAGTTTTTAAAAACAGAAACTATGGGATTGTTTTTATTTTTATTTAAAAGTGAATATTTAAATGATGACTATATAAGAGCTAGTAATTTAAAAGATATTGTTAATGGGTTCTTAGATGGTGAAATTATAAAAAGTGAAGATAATACTTACATTAGTTTATATTTAAACTATTTAAAAGGAATTAAAAATGTAGCAAAATCAAATGATGAAATAAAAAGAGGATTAGCTACAATAAAAATGATAATAAATGAGTTCCCAGAAAATGATTTTGTATCAATTGATAATATTGTAAAAAGTATTTTATTTAGAGATGAATTTATAGAGATAATTGATTTAGAATCAGCATATACAAATTTATATATAAATGAAGCAAATTATGAAAGAACTAAGATTGTTGGATATGATAAATATTTAGCATATGTTGTTGAACCATTTATAAAATCAGTATTCTTTATATTAGCTTCTTTAGGAGTTTTAGAAATTTGTTATGAAAAACCATCATCAGCAAACTCTCTATATTTAAAGAATGGATATTTAAGTAAGTATGATGGAATAAAATATGTTAAATTTACAGAACTTGGAAAATATATATTTGGAAAAATAAAAACATATGATTTTAAAATTATAGAAGATGAAGGAAAAGTAATTTTAGATGATGAAAGATTAATAGTGACTATTTTAGGAGAGAGTCCCCTTAGAATAATGTCACTTGAAAAATTAGGGATAAAAATAGCTCCAAATAAATTTAAGGTTTCAGAAGAATCTATGACAAAAGGACTTGAAAATTCAATTGAAATTCAAGAGAAAATTCAAGAGTTTAAAGAAAAAATAACTAATGATTTACCAGAAAACTGGATAATTTTCTTTAATAAGTTATTAGAAAGAACTGAAGTGATAACACATATACCAGATTTTAAAGTATTAAAATTAAAAAATGACAAAGAGCTTATCTCAGCAATAACAAAAGATAAAAGATTTAAACCTTTAATTTTAAAGGGAGAAGATCTTCATATAATTGTTAAAAATGAAAATATGGCAGAGGTATCTCATCTTTTTAAAGAATACGGATATTACTTTAATATGTAGTTAAAATTAACATAGGATAAAACATTTACATGGGTATTTTGTTTTATCCTATTTTTATAAAAAAAATTATGGTAAAATTAAAACTATATGTAAAAGAATGCTTTTTTAAGGAGGATATTATGAAAAATATTTATTTTTATGAAGTTGAAAAAATATATAAAAGTGTTCAAAAAGATATAGAAAAAAGATTAGAAGAGTTTAGAGAAACTTGGGAAAATGGTTCTAATAAAGATATCTTTTGTGAATTAGCTTTTTGTATATTAACACCTCAATCAAAAGCTAGAAATGCTTGGAAGGCGATTAGTGAGTTAAGAGATAGTGGAGCACTATTTAATGGAAGTGAAGAGGAGATTGTTCCTTATTTAAATATTGTTCGTTTTAATAATACTAAAGCTAAAAATCTTTGCCTTTTAAGAGATCAAATGACAGATGAAGAAGGGAACTTTATTACAAAAGACTTCTTTCTAACATTTGAAACACCTTTTGAAATGAGAGAGTGGATAGTGAAAAATATAAGAGGAATGGCTTTTAAAGAAGCTAGTCATTTTTTAAGAAATGTTGGATTTGGAGAAGATTTAGCAATTTTAGATAGACATATTTTAAAAAATTTATTAGCTTTAGAAATAATAGATGAAATTCCTAAAACTATAACATCTAAGTTATATAAAGAAATAGAAGGTAAACTTAGAGAGTATTGTAAAGAAGTTAATATTTCTATGGATAATATTGATTTATTACTATGGTATTTAGAAGCAAAGGATATATTTAAATAATAGAAACTTAAAGAATTATTGATAAAAATTGTGTCAACATGATATAATTTTAGAGTAAGAAATTTGAAAAAATGTATGATTTTGGAGGAAAGAAATTTGAAAAACGCAGCAGTAATTACGTACGGTTGTCAGATGAATGTCAACGAAAGTGCAAAAATTAAAAAGATATTACAAAATATGGGATATAATATAACAGATGATATATCAGAAGCAGATGCAGTATTTTTAAATACATGTACTGTTAGAGAGGGAGCAGCTACTCAAATTTATGGAAAACTTGGTGAGTTAAAGTGGATTAAAGAGGAGAGAGGAACAATAATTGGTGTAACAGGTTGCTTTGCTCAAGAACAAGGAGATGCGCTGGCTAAAAAATTCCCAATGATTGATATAGTAATGGGAAATCAAAATATTGGAAAGATACCATCAGCAATAGAGAAAATTGAAACAGGAGATTTAAAACATGTAATTTATGTGGGGGATGAAGATGAGTTACCTCCTAGATTAGATGCAGACTTTGATTCAAAAAAAGTTGCTTCAATTCCAATTGGTTATGGATGTAATAATTTCTGTACTTATTGTATAGTACCATATGTAAGAGGAAGAGAAAGATCAGTTCCATTACTTCAGATAGTTGACGAAGTTAGAGTTTTTGTTGAAAAAGGTTATAAAGAAATAATGTTACTTGGACAAAATGTAAACTCTTATGGAAACGATTTAGATACAGATGATAACTTTGCAAAATTATTAACAGAAATTTGTAAAATAGACGGAGAGTTTATAGTTAGATTTATATCTCCACATCCAAAAGATTTTGCAGATGATGTAATAGATGTAATAGCAAAAGAGGAGAAAATAGCTAAAGCTATTCATTTACCATTACAATCAGGATCAACTAGAATATTAAAGGCTATGAATAGAAAATATACACAAGATGAGTATATTGCTTTAGCAGAAAAAATAAAAGTTAGAGTTCCAGGAGTAGCATTAACAGCAGATATAATTGTTGGATTCCCAGGAGAAACAGAAGAGGATTTCTTAGAAACATTAAAAGTTGTAGAAAAAATTGGATTTGAATCAGCATATATGTTTATGTATTCAATAAGAAAAGGAACAGTTGCAGCTACAATGGATGGGCAAATAGATGAAAAAATAAAAAAAGAAAGAATATATAGACTTATTGAGTTACAAAATAAAAAATCAAAAGAATCAAGTTTAAAATATGAAGGAAATATAGAAAAAGTTTTAGTTGAAGGTCCTAGCAAGAAAAATGATGATGTATTAACTGGTAGAACTTCAACAAATAAAATAGTTTTATTTGAAGGAGATAAGGATTTAGAAGGAACATTTGTTGATATTAAGATAAATGAGTGCAAAACATGGTCGTTATATGGTGAAATAGTTGGCCAGTAATAAACTGGAGGTAAAATGGAAAGGTTAGAAAATTTTTTATTGAAGGAATTACAAGAGATTGCAAGACAGATGGAAATAGAATGTCCAGCAAGAATAAAAAAACAAGAATTAGTTGAACTTATAGAAAAAGATATGGAAAAAAAAGAAGACCTTCTTTTAGCTTGGGGAAATTTAGATGTTATGGCTGATGGATATGGTTTTTTAAGAAATACAAATGTAGAAAAAGATGTATATGTTTCAGCATCTCAAATAAGAA
The DNA here is from genome assembly GCF_947039425.1 of uncultured Cetobacterium sp. Classification (GTDB taxonomy): domain Bacteria; phylum Fusobacteriota; class Fusobacteriia; order Fusobacteriales; family Fusobacteriaceae; genus Cetobacterium_A. The sequence continues at coordinate 30,610 of NZ_CAMQYW010000004.1, forward strand.
AATTTAAATTAAGAACAGAGGATTTTGTAGTAGGAGAAGTAAGAGGAGCTGTTCAAGAGGAAAAAAATTATGGATTGCGTAAGGTGCTTTTAATAAATAGTGGAAGCATTAAAGAAGCAGAGGAAAGGATTCCTTTTGATGAATTAATTCCAGCATATCCAACAGAAATTATAAAATTAGGTTCAGATACTAAAAATATTTCTGGAAGGATAGTAGAATTAATAGCTCCAATTGGAAAAGGTCAAAGAGGACTTATAATAGCTCCGCCTAAAGCAGGAAAAACTGTTCTAATCAGTAGCTTAGCAAACTCTATTATTGAAAATAATAAAGATGTAGAGGTTTGGATACTTTTAATAGATGAAAGACCAGAAGAGGTTACAGATATAAAGGAAACTGTAAAAGGGGCTCAAGTATACGCTTCAACATTTGATGATGATCCTAGAAATCATATAAAAGTAACAGAGACACTTTTAGAAAGAGCTAAGAGAAAAATAGAAAATGGAGAAAATGTAGTTATATTGATGGATTCACTAACAAGACTAGCAAGAGCATACAATATAGTAATTCCATCAAGTGGAAAGTTAATATCAGGAGGAATTGATCCAACGGCACTTTATTATCCTAAAAAATTCTTTGGTTCAGCTAGAAATATTAGAAATGGTGGAAGTTTAACAATAATAGCTACTGCCTTAGTTGAAACAGGTAGTAAAATGGATGATGTAATATATGAAGAGTTTAAAGGAACTGGTAATCTAGACATTCATCTAGATAGAAATTTATCAGAATTAAGAATATATCCAGCAATAGATATTCAAAAATCTGGAACAAGAAAAGAAGAGTTATTAATAAGTAAAAAGAAATTAGAATCAATATGGAAAATTAGAAGATATTTATGTTCTTTTGATAAAGCAACAGGAACAAAGAAATTAATAGATACTATTTCATCCACAGAGAGTAATGATAAACTTATAGAAATGTATGAAAACTCTTATGTAAGGGGGAAATAGTGAAAGAGATAATAAAAAGGTTTTTAATCATAATAATAGCTTTTATAACAATGTTAGTAGTTGTGTATAAACCATATAAAAGTGAAGTTGTAGATTTATCAAAATTTACAGAATATTATTCTGAAAAGGGAACCGTAGAAGATGGAGGGGGATTAGCCTTAGTTGATAATAACTTTTATACTATTGAGAGAGAGTATAAAATAGGAGAAACAGCTCCAACACCTTCAGAAAAAGAGATAAATTTAGAAACATCATATGTTATTCCTAAAGTAGAGAAATATATTGTAACAAGTGGAGATACATTGGGATCAATAGCTACTGCAAATGGAGTTTCTTTAGGGATTATGAAAGCAAATAATCCAAATTTATCTAAAAGTTTAAAAATAGGACAAGAGATAAATGTAGTAAAAGGAAATGGTGTTTTTTATAGAGTTAAAAGAGGAGATTCTTTATTTAAAATAGCTCTAGATTACAAAGTTGATATTGATGCTTTAAGAGAGTATAATTCTTTAAAAAGTGATAATATTAGAATTGGAGAAGAGTTATTTATTCGTAATCCAAGTGAAGAAACACTAAAGAGATTAGAGCAAAGAGGAAATAATAAACCGAGTAAATTATTTATTATGCCAATAAAATATGCTGGAGTAACAAGTCCATTTGGAAAGAGATTTCATCCAGTGTTAAAAAGATACATATATCATGCAGGAGTTGACTTAAGAGCTCATTTTATACCTGTAGAAGCTTCGAGAACAGGAGTAGTTACATATGCAGGATACATGCACGGTTATGGGAAGATAATAATAGTAAAGCATAATAGTGGATACGAAACTAGATATGCTCATTTAAGTAAGATAAAAGTAAGGAAAGGACAAAGAGTAAAAGTAAAACAAGTTATTGCTATATCAGGAATGTCTGGAAGAGTAACTGGACCACATTTACACTTTGAAATTAGGAGATATGGGAAACCATCAAATCCAATGAAATTTGTAAGATAGCCCTAGATTTCTAGGGCTATTTTTACAAATTATATGCTTAGGAGGATTTATGAGAATGTCAAGAGTAGTAAAAATAGGAGATGTTTTAATGGGAGGAGAAAATAATGTTGTAATTCAATCTATGACAAATACTCCTACAAATGATGCTAAAAAAACAATAGAGCAAATTAAAAAATTAGAAAAGGCTGGATGTGAAATGGTAAGAGTGACAGTTAACTCAAAGGAAGCAGCAGAAAGTATAAAAGAGATAAAAGAGAATATATCAATTCCTTTAGTTGCAGATATTCATTTTGACTATAAATTAGCACTTATGGCAATGGAAAATGGAATAGATAAATTAAGAATAAATCCAGGGAATATAGGTGATGATGAAAAAGTTAAAGAGGTAGTATTAAAAGCTAAAAAGTTGAATATTCCAATAAGAATAGGTGTAAATTCAGGATCAATAGAAAAAAGTATCTTAGAAAAATATGGGAAACCAACAGCAGATGGAATGGTAGAAAGTGCAAAATATCATATTCAATTGCTAGAAAAATATGATTTTAAAAATATTGTAGTTTCTTTAAAATCAAGTAATGTAAAAATGATGATAGAGGCCTATAGAAAATTATCTAAAATATGTGATTATCCATTACATCTTGGAGTTACAGAGGCAGGAACAGCATTTCAAGGAACAGTAAAGTCAGCTATAGGAATAGGTTCACTTTTAGTTGATGGAATAGGAGATACAATAAGAGTATCATTAACAGAAGATCCAGTTGAAGAGATAAAAGTTGCAAAGGAGATCTTAAAGGTATTAGGACTTAGAGAGGAGGGAGTAGAGATAATATCTTGTCCAACATGTGGGAGAACAGAGATAGATTTAATAGGACTTGCTCATAAAGTTGAAGAAGAATTTGAAAATTATGGAAAAAAAGTTAAAATAGCTGTAATGGGTTGTGTTGTAAATGGACCAGGAGAAGCAAAAGAAGCAGATTATGGTGTAGCTGGTGGAAAAGGCGTTGGAGTACTCTTTAAAAAAGGAGAAATTGTAAAAAAAGTAGATGAGAAAGATATTCTTAGAGAACTTAAAAATATGATCGAAGAAGATTTAAATTAAAACTTTTTATTTATTTTTGTAGTCTAAAATTATAAAGCTAAAATGATGAGGTATTTAAATGGATTTTGATGAAATATATAACGAGTATTTTGATAGAGTTTATTATAAAATACTATCGACAGTAAAAAATGCCGAAGATGCCGAAGATGTAGCTCAAGAAGTTTTTATTAGTGTCTATAAGAATTTAAAGAACTTTAGAAAAGAAAGTAATATTTATACATGGATATATAGAATTGCAATAAATAAAACATATGACTTTTTTAGAAAGAAAAAGTTAAATTTAGAATTAAATGATGAAATTTTAAATGTGGAAAGCAATGAAGATTTTAATGTTTCTATTCTATTAGAAGAAAAATTGAAACAGCTTGAGTTTCAAGAACGTGAGATTGTTGTTTTAAAAGATATTTATGGATATAAGTTAAGAGAGATTTCAAATATGAAAGATATGAATATATCCACAGTAAAAACAATTTATTATAAAGCTATTAAAGATATGGGAGGTGTAGTCTAAAGTGGTTTCTCCAAAGGAAAAAATAAGAGCAAATGTTTATAAAACTCTTTTAGAAGAGGAAAAAAGGAAAGGAAAAAAAATGTCTGTTGTTTCTCTTTCGTTATTTGTTGTGGGAGTTTTCACAGGAACTTCTTATGATTTAGTAAAGAATAATATAACTCCTGTAACATCAAATTTAGTTGCATTGGAATCAAAGGATGTAATTTTAAATAAGATTGAAAAGAATGATTCTGGATTTAAAATTGATGATCTATTTCAAAGTGACGCAATTAAAATAAATAAAAAAGATTTTAATTCAGAGAATCTGTTTGTTTCAGATTTACAAATTTAGCGGAGGAAAATATGAGGAAAATAGTAATAGGTCTATTAATTTTTATTTTAACAGTACCTATGTTAGCAGCTGGTGGGATAGGAATAGTTAAAGATGAAGATTTTAAAGCAGTGGGAGTAACTCAAGAGAATTTAAATAAGGCTAAAGAGATAATAAAAGAAGCAAGCACTCAGTATAAATTAAAAACTTTAGATAAAAAATCTTTAGAAATTGAAATGAATAAGTATATTTTAGAAGGAACTGAAAAAAATATAGGTGAGTTAAATAAGCTGGTCGAACAAATTGGAGTTATTGATACAGAAATAATAAAAGATAGATTAAAATATCAAGTGGAAGTACAGAAGTATATAACAACAGAACAATACCTAAATGCTAGGGAAAGATCAGTTGAAAGAATTAGAAAAAACAAAGAGAGTTAAATAAAATATGAGTCTCCTTATATATTTTAAAGGAGATTTTTTATTTTAATTTAAAAGTAATTATGGTATACTTTATAAGTTAAAGTATAGATAAAAAAAGGAGTGAAGATATTGTTTACTAAATTAGAAGAAGTAGTAGTAAGGTTTAACGAACTATCAGAAGCGTTAGGTTCTCCAGAAGTTTTAGCAAGTCCTAAAAAAATGATGGAATGTAATAAAGCTTTAAATGATATAACACCAATTGTTGAGAAGTACAAAGAGTATAAAAGATATCAAGAGGATTTAGATTTTATAAAAGAAAATATAAAAAGTGAAAAAGATCATGATATGAAAGAAATGATGTTAGAAGAGAAGCAAGAGATAGAGGAAATAATTCCTAATATTGAGCAAGAGATGAAAGTTTTACTTTTACCAAAAGACCCTAATGATGATAGAAATGTTATCATAGAAATTAGAGGAGGAGCTGGTGGAGACGAAGCTGCTCTATTTGCTGGAAATTTATTTAGAATGTATAACAGATATGCAGAGAGACATAAATGGAAAGTAGAGTTAATTGAAAAGCAAGAGATTGGAGTAGGAGGAATAAAGGAAGCAGTATTCTCTATTAATGGTCAGGGTGCTTATTCAAGACTTAAATTTGAGTCAGGAGTACATAGAGTACAAAGAGTTCCTGAAACTGAATCATCAGGAAGAATTCATACATCAACAGCAACAGTAGCAGTTTTACCAGAGGTTGATGAAGTTCAAGGTGTAAAAATAGATACAAAAGATCTAAAAATAGATACATATAGAGCTGGAGGAGCTGGAGGTCAGCACGTTAACATGACTGACTCTGCAGTTAGAATTACTCACTTACCAACTGGAGTAGTTGTTCAGTGTCAAGATGAGAGATCTCAGTTAAAAAACAGAGATAAGGCTATGAAACATTTAACTTCAAAACTATATGAGATGGAGCTAGAAAAACAAAGAACTGCTGTTGAAAGTGAAAGAAGACTTCAAGTTGGATCAGGAGATAGATCAGAAAAAATAAGAACATATAACTATCCTCAAGGAAGAATAACAGATCATAGAATCAAATATACAGCTCACCAACTAGAAGCATTTTTAGATGGAGATATAGATAATATGATAGATGCTCTAACAACTTTTGCTCAAGCAGAGATGCTTTCAAGTTCAGCGGAGTAATTTATGAAATTACTAGATATATTGAAGTTTTCAGAGGAGTATTTGAAAAAATACTCCTTTTCAAAACCCCGTTTAGAAAGTGAAAAAGTTATATCTTATGTTTTAAAATTAGATAGAATAACACTTTATGCATATTTTGATATGGATTTAACGTTGGAGCAAAAAGATAAAATTAAAGAGTATCTAAAAGCTATGGCTAGAAAAAGAGTTCTTTTTGATGAATTGTCTAAGAACGAGGTTGAAGAAAAAAAATCTCAGAAAACTTTTGAAAAAGAAAATCAAGAGTTATTACTAAAATGTATTGAATATTTAAAGAATAATAGTGTTATTGATAGTAAATTAGATGCAGAATATATATTTGCTCATGTATTAAAAGTAAGAAGAAATATTTTATCAATGAATTTAAAAAGAGAGATTACTTTAAAGGAAAAGGATGAAATAAAAAAACTATTACATGAGAGAGCAAAAGATAAAAAGCCTCTTCAATATATTTTAGGCGAATGGGAATTTTATGGATATCCATTTAAAGTTGATAGTAGAGTTTTAATTCCAAGAGCAGATACAGAGATTTTAGTTGAGCAGTGTAAATTTATATTGCAAGAGATTGAAAATCCAAAGGTTTTAGATATAGGAACAGGAAGTGGTGCTATATCTATAACAGTGGCTAAAGAGATTCCAACAAGTTCTGTGTTAGGAGCAGATATTAGTTTAGATGCTTTAGAAGTTGCTAAAATAAATAGAAGTTTAAATAAGGTTGAAGAAAATTTAAAATTTATTAAATCTGATATATTTTCAAATATAAAAGATAAAGATTTTGACATGATTATATCTAATCCACCATATATACCTCAAAGTGAATATGAAGAGTTAATGCCTGAAGTGAAATTACATGAACCTTTAGGAGCTTTAACAGATAAAGGGAATGGATACTTTTTTTACGAAAAGATATCAAAAGAAGCTAGTGACTATTTAAAAGTAGATGGTTATTTAGCTTTTGAAGTTGGATATAATCAAGCAGAAACAGTGAGTAAATTAATGGAAAAAAGCAAATTTGATATAATAGCCATAGTAAAAGATTATGGTGGAATAGAAAGAGTTGTAATAGGCAGAAAGAGTGGTGAAAGTAGTGTCAACTAAGTTAGCAGATTATGATTATCATCTTCCAGAGGAATTAATTGGACAAAAACCAAGAGAACCAAGAGATCACTCTAAATTAATGGTGGTAAATAAAGATGAAAAAACAGTAGAGCATAAAATTTTCTACAATATAATTGATTATTTAAAAAAAGGGGATGTTTTAGTAAGAAACTCAACTAAAGTTATTCCAGCAAGACTTTTTGGGAAAAAAGATACAGGTGGAGTATTAGAAATTCTTTTAATTAAAAGAGTGGCACTTGATACTTGGGAGTGTCTTTTAAAACCAGCTAAAAAATTAAAAGTTGGTCAAGTACTTCATATTGGAGATAATCAAGAATTAACAGCTGAACTTTTAGAGATAAAAGATGATGGAAATAGAGTTTTAAAATTTACTTATGAAGGTGCTTTTGAAGAAGTTTTAGATAAGCTTGGGAAAATGCCATTACCTCCATATATAGTAGAAGCTTTAGAAAAGAAAGATAGATATCAAACTGTTTATGCAATAAAAGGAGAATCTGTAGCAGCACCAACAGCAGGGTTACACTTTACAGAGGAACTTTTAGAAAGAATAAAAGATAAGGGTGTTGAAATATTAGATGTATTTTTAGAAGTTGGACTAGGAACATTTAGACCAGTTCAAACTGAAGATGTCCTTGATCATAAAATGCATGAAGAATCTTTTGAAATTCCAAAAGAAACAGTGGATAGAATAAGAAAAGCGAAAGCTGAAAACAGAAGAATAATAGCAGTTGGAACAACAACAGTAAGAGCTCTTGAATCGTCACTAGATGATAATGGAGAGCTAATTGCTCAAAGTGGTTCAACAGAGATATTTATATATCCAGGATATAAATTTAAGGTAATAGATGGATTAATAACTAATTTCCATTTACCAAAATCAACTCTTTTAATGTTAGTATCAGCTCTTTCTAGTAGAGAGTTTATGCTTGATGTTTATAAAGAGGGTGTTGATATGGAATATCATTTCTTTAGTTTTGGAGATGCGATGTTCATCTATTAAAGTGAGGTGGAATTATGAGAATTATAGCAGGAGAAGCAAAAGGAAAAAGAATAGAATGTAGAAAAGGAACAGATACA
>NZ_CAMQYW010000005.1 GCF_947039425.1 uncultured Cetobacterium sp.
TGGACACTTTACACATGTTCCTAATTTTTCCTTTGGACACACTCTTTGTTTTAACATTCTTCCTTTATCAATGACTAATACCTTTAACTCTTTATTTTTTTTTATAGCTTCATAGGCTCCAAAAACCCCCGCTTGTCCTCCACCTAAAAAAATAATATCATACATCATATTCCTACCTCCGTTTACTGTTTGAACCAGTTGACTTTTTCTATATATATTTTATCTGGAAGATTTGGATGAATCTCTCCAGTATTTCCTTTTGAATCATAGTTCCATCCTCCTCTTTCAGTAATATTGCTAAAATCTTGTATATTATAAACTTTATTTGATGCTACAATTGAATTACTTCCATAAGTTTTTGCTAATATTTTTCTGCCATATACATCTGCAAAAGATATCATCTTTCCATTCTTATCTTTATAATCTAATAAATTTAAATTGTTATTAACTCCATCTTTTGATAAATTAGGATAGGTTCCAGTTAATTGATAATATTTCTCTAACGCTATTCTTATTTCTTTTGTATTTCTTATAGTTTCATCAATTTTATAGGTTCCAGTTAAATCATCTATTCCCCTCATAGCTAATGTTATAAACACAATAGTCACTATAATATTTATAATCCAATTTAAAAAAACTATTTTTCTATTCTCTCTCATAATAAAACCTCTTATTTTCTTTTTGGTTTTATAAATGCATCTCTTATTATTATCTCTCCATCTTTTGGAGCATAAACTTCAACTGATAATGGTCCTCTTTTTACAGATAACCAACCAAGACCTTTAAATACCAATTCTTCCCCTTGATTTACTGTATATGTTTTTGATTTTTTTTCTATTTTATCAAAAGCATCCTTACATTTTTCACAAGGTGGTGTTAAAAATCCATCTTTTTGTAATAACTCTTCTGCTTTTTCCATATTTGTTTCATGGAACATAACATCCTTTGAAGCATATAATGAGAATATTGGTGTTAATTCATCATCATTTAATATTCTTAACTTTACCATTCCACCCATTAATATAACTCTATCTTTTTGAACTTTAAATGTCTTTCTAGAAATTTCATTCGCTGGAATTAAACTTTGATTACACTCTTGACATACAAAATCTGAAAATCTTCCCTCTGGAATTAATCCTGGAGTATCTATTACTGTTATTTTAGTGTAAGGTATCTCTGTTTCAACACTTTTAAGTGTTGTTCCTGGGAATTTAGAAACAGTTCCTTTTTTAGTTCCTGTTAATTTATTAATTATGCTAGATTTTCCAACATTTGTTGCTCCTAGTATTAATGCCTTTGCTCCATTTGGATAGAAATGTTTAACTTTTTTTAGTATTCCATTTATTCCATAGCCATTTTTAGAACTTACAATAGCTACATCCAATGGGGAAATCCCCTCTTCTCCAAGTCTTCCTTTTACCCAATCTGCAACCTCTGAAGGATGTTTCCCATCAGGAATTAAATCTAACTTATTTATTACTATTATTGAATCCGTCTCTCTTAATATATCTAAAATTTCATCATCAAAAGAACCTTCAAAATCTATAATATCAAATACAGGAAGAGCTACATCTACTCCTACTAAGCTTCTTCTAACTTCTTCTCTATAATCATCTTTTGTCATTTCTACTGGTAAATATTCACCATAGTTTTTTATTTTAAAACATCTTTGACATAATAAATCTTTAGATTTCCCATCTAAAACTGATGTTGGTAAATACCCATTTAATTTTGGATTTTCTCCTTGTAATTCTATTCCACAACCTGTACATTTTTTCTTACTCATAAACTCTCCTTTAAACGTTACTTATATCTATTAAACTACTTCTTCTTTTTTTCTCAAGTGCATCTATATATATTTTTGTTGATTCTATATTACTGTGTCCTAACAACTTTTGTAATTGACTTATTCTCATTCCATGTTCTAACATATGTACTGCAAATGTATGTCTAAAGCTGTGAGGACTTATCTCTTTTGTTATTCCAACTTTCAAAGCATATCTGTCTATTAATCTTCTCAGAGATCTATCGCTCAATCTTCCTCCAGAAGCATTAACAAATAAAATCTCTTTTTTATATTTTTGTTTTAATTTATCTTTTTTTGCATTAACATATCTTTTAAAATATTCTTTTGTTCGTTCACTAAAATAAACTACTCTAGATTTTTTAAAGCTTGTTACAACAACTTCTCTCTCTTCTAAATCAAATACATCTTCTCCAAGCCCTAAAAGTTCTTGTGATGTTATTCCACTAGAGTACAGCAATTCTAATATTAATCTATCTCTTATTTGATGATAATTTTTCATTTCAATTCCATCTCTTAGCATATTAATCTCTTTTAAAGACAGAACTTCTGGTACTCCTTTTTCATAACTAGGAGAAATAATCAATAATGTAGGATCTTTTTTTATTTTATTATTTTCTCTTAAATATTTAAAAAACGATCTAAAAGATGATATCTTTCTATTTATAGATCTTTTTCCTACGTTCTCTTTTTGAAGTTCTATAAAAAACTCTCTAAATGTAAATGTATTAATGTCTTTTAATTCATTTAAATCTTTAGATTTTAAAATATAATCATTAAATTTTACTAAATCTATTCTCAATGATTTAATTGTATTTAAACTTTTACCTTCTGCAAATTCACAATAATATAAAAAATTCTTTATTTCTGTTCCTAAGTTAAGGGCACCCATTAATTATACTCCTTTTAGTTCATATCTTCAGATAATTTTTCTTCTAGATATTCTAAAGCTATAGTCGAAATTTTATTATACTTTTCTTTCTTATCTCTAATTCTCTCATCAAGAGATTTTATAACTCCAAAATTTGGACCCATTGGTTGAAAATTCTTTTTCTCTTCTGTTATATATTTTATAATAGCACCTATAGAACTTCTATCATCTAATATTAGTGGTTTTTTATTTTCAAACTTTCTAATAATATTTATAGCAGCTACTAATCCTGTTGCCATTGCACAAACATATCCTTCTCCACCAGTTATTTGCCCTGCAAAATATATATCTTTATTTTTCTTTAGATTTAATTCAGGTGTCAAAAGTTTTGTAGAATCTATAAATGTATTTCTATGCATAACTCCATATCTTACAAACTCCGCATTTTCTAATCCTGGAATCATAGAGAATATTCTTTTTTGTTCTCCAAATTTCAAGTTAGTTTGGAATCCAACTAAATTATATAATTTTCCATCTTTATCATCTTGTCTTAGTTGTACTACTGCATGATCCCATTTATCTCCTTCAGTTTTTGGATTTACAAGACCTTTCGGTTTTAGTGGTCCAAATAATAAAGTTTTTATTCCTCTTTGAGCTATTCTTTCCACAGGCATACATGCTTCAAACAATTTTTCCTCTTCAAATTGTTTTAAAGGTACTCTTTCCCCTGTAATTAGTGCATTATAGAAAGTTTCATATTCCTCTTGATTCATAGGACAATTTATATACTCTCCATCACCTTTTCCATATCTTGACTGATAATAAACCTTATCTTGATCAATTGATTCTAATGTCACGATTGGTGCTGCTGCGTCGTAAAAATAAAGATATTCTTGGTCTAACATTTTCATTATATCTTTTGATAAAGCTTCTGATGTTAAAGGCCCACTTGCCACTAAAACAACTTTATCTTTAGGAATCTCTTTTAGCTCTTCATTTATAATCTCTATATTTTCCATAGCTTTTAACTTTTCAGTTATTATTTCTGAAAATCCTTCTCTGTCAACTGCTAATGCTTGTCCTGCAGGAACCTTAGTTTGATCTGCCACTTCAATTAGTAAAGATCCCATTCTTCTCAATTCCTCTTTCATTAGTCCAGAAGCATTTCCTAAATGATCTCCTCCTAAAGAATTACTACAAACTAGCTCTGCAAATTTTTCGCTTTTATGAGCTTCTGTACTTACCTTCGGTCTCATTTCATATAATTTAACTTTAATTCCATGTTTTGCCAATTGGTATGCAGCTTCTGATCCAGCAAGTCCTGCTCCGATTACTATTACTTCTTTATCTATCATCTATTCTCCTTTATTATAACATATAAAAGTCTCGCCTAAAAAGGCGAGTCTCTTTAGTCTTTTTTATCTAATTTTTTTATATTCTTACATTCTGGATACCCTGTACAAGCTAAGAATTTACCCCATCTACCTCTTCCGATTTTAAATGGTTTTCCACACTTTTCACAGTTCCCAGCATTTTTTAAAATCTCTTCCTCTTCTTTTTGTAACTTATCCATTATCCATTTTAATTGAACAATTCCATCTTTTTCCTCTATTTGATTATTCATCAACATTTTTTTTACTTCTCCAGGAAGAGATAATCTTTCGTTATCCTCTTTAAAGTTTTCACTTTCCAAATAACTCCCAAATCTTCCTAACTTTAGTAAAAGTTTACTTCCATTTTCAAGAGTCACATCTGTAGGTTTTCCTAATTTGATCCTCATTTGTTCCTCTACTAATGCTTTTACAGTTATTATCCCTTTTTTTACATCTTCAAGTGGTATATTAATACCTTTTAATGAATATTTTTCTTTACAATTTTCATCATCAGGACATGCTAAATATCTACCAAATCTACCATTTTTCATAACCATAAACCCTTTTCCACAAGGACAAGGCATATCTGAAGTTATTATTCTATTTGATTCCTCTTCAACTTTAGCTTTATATTTAACAAGATCTTTAGAAAGTTTAGAATAAAAACCATCTAAAACTTCTACTAATTCTTTTTTCTTCTCTTCAAGTTCATCTAAATCATTTTCTAAAGATGCTGTAAATTTTACATCCATAATATCTTTAAAATTATTTTCTAATATATTCTTTACTTCATATCCAAGTTCAGTAGGTACAAAACTTTTCCCTTCTAAATTTACATACTCTCTTTTTTTCAACGTTTCTATTATTGATGCATATGTTGATGGTCTTCCTATTCCTTCCGCTTCTAACTTTTTAACAAGGGAAGATTCTGTTAGTCTTGCAGGTGGTTTAGTCCAGTCCTCTTTTATAGTTAATTTTTTTAATTTTAACTTATCTCCCTCTAAAATATTAGGAAAATCTCCAAGTGGAAGCTCCTCTTCATCTTTAAATACTTTATAATATCCATCAAATAATATTTTATTTAAAACTCCTCTAAATTGGAAGTCATCTTTTTCTACAATTACTTCAAATTGTTCATATTCCATTGGAGCAAGTTGAGATATCATAAATCTATCCCAAATTAATTTATATAATTTATATTGATCTGGTGTTAAGTCTTTCTTTATTTTTTCTGGTGTTAAATATATCTCTGTTGGTCTTACTGCTTCATGGGCATCTTGTATCTTAGCTGTAGTTTTCTTTACTGTTGCTTTCCCTAAATATTCTTTTCCAAAATTTTCAAGAATATAACTTTTAGCCATTCCTTTAGCCTCTTCAGATATTCTTGTAGAGTCTGTTCTCATATAAGTAATTAAACCCTTTTGTGTTCCATCTATACTAATTCCTTCATATAACCCTTGAGCTACTGACATGGTTTTAGAAGCTGAAAATCCAATATAAGAAGATGATAATTGTTGTAAAGTACTTGTTTTTAATGGCAATGGTGGATTCTTACTTTTTTTACTTACTTTTGATCCAATTACCTCATACTCTTTTTTCAGTGTCTCTTGAACACCAAAAACTATATTTTCATCGGTAACTCTTTCAAATCTTTTTTTCTTTATTTTATAAAAAACAAGATTCATTTTATTTTCAAATTCACCTTTTATATCCCAAAACTTTTCAGGAATAAACTCTTTTATTTTATCCTCTAAATCACATATTAATTTAAGTGCAACTGATTGAACTCTTCCTGCACTTGTATTAGAAGATATTGTTTTCCAAAGTAGTGGACTTATTTCATATCCCACAAGTCTATCCAATATTCTTCTAGCTTGTTGAGCATTTACTTTACCTAAATCTATTTCTCTTGGATTTTTTATAGCTTCTCTTATTGCTGTATTAGTAATTTCATTAAATTCAATTCTATTGGCTTCTCCTTCATTTAATTTTAATGTTTGAGCTATATGCCAAGCTATTGCTTCACCCTCTCTATCTGGGTCAGATGCTAAATAAACTTTATCAGATTTCTTTGCCAAATCTTTTAGTGTCTTTATTATATCACCTTTTCCTCTTATTGTTGAGTAACTTGGTTTAAAATTATCTTCAACATCCACTCCTATTTTACTTTTTGGTAAATCCCGTACATGCCCAAAAGACGCAGTAACGTGAAAATTTTTACCTAGTATTTTTTCTATAGTTTTCGCTTTTGCGGGAGATTCTACTATTACTAAATTTTTTTTTGCCACTTTTTTCACCCCTAAGATTATCTCTATTTTATATTATTCGTTTTTAATTATATTAGAAAATGATAAAAAAATCAACTTTCCTTGATTTTTCAAGTATTAATTCTTTCTTATATAACATCCTCCTGGCAAACTTTGAATAAAGCCTTCTAGCTCTAACTCCATCAAATAACTAAGTAACTCACCTGTTGATAAATTAATTTCACTCTTTATTTCTTCTAAATTCATCTTTGTCTTTAAAATGTTAAAAATTTTATTTTTTTTACCTAAAGGTAGTTTTTTTTCATTTTCTAACTTATTTTTCTGTTCCCAACCATATTCTAATAAAATATCTTCACCAGTTAATATTAATTTTGCTTTTGAATCTCTAATTAAATTATTGCACCCTTTAGACATAGGAGAAAAAATATCTCCTGGAATAGCAAATATATCCCTTCCTTCATCTAAAGAGAATTCAGTAGTAATTAAACTTCCACCTTTTAATGGACTCTCTACAATTAAAATACCTTTTGATATTCCAGATATAATTCTATTTCTTATTGGAAAATTATATGGTTTAGGTTTTGTTCCCAATGGAAATTCAGAAATCACTAAACCTTTTTTTTCTATCTCTAATCTTTCTTTTTTATTTACTTCTGGATAAAATATATCTATTCCACAACCTAAAACAGCAATTGTATTTCCATTAACTTTTAAAGTTTCTTTATGAGCTATTATATCTATTCCCATAGCTAAACCACTAACAATTGTTATATCCGCACTTAATAAGTCTTTTATTATTTTCTTAAGAGCATTTTCTCCATATTTTGTGTTTCTTCTTGTCCCTACAACAGATAAAATCTTTTCACTTTTTAATAATTTTATATCTCCTTTAAAAAATAAAAATAATGGAGGTTTTGATATTTTTCTCAATAATTCAGGATACTCCTTATCATTTAAACATATTAATCCTATGCTTTCCTCTTTCATATATATTTTTAATTTTTCATACTCTTTTAAATCTTTTTTCGAATTTTGTATTAAATTAAAATCTCTATCACATTTTAAAATAGTTTTTAATTTATAGGAACTTTCATTTAATAACTCATTATACTCTTTATATATTCCCATTAAAAATCTTATTCTACTACTTTTTAATCCTGATACTTTTAATCTATACCATTCCATTTAACCTCCATACTTATCGTGCATAAGTTGATGTTAACATTGTGCTAATCTCTTTTGATTGAGGAAATTTTCTTCTTCCATCTTGTAAAATTTCTCTCGCCATATTAATATTTTTTTCTGCTAAATAAATATCACCAAGAGCTAAATATCCTTCTAATTTTGGAGTATAATTCATATATACTTGAATATCATCTATTGCCTTATTGTATCTTCCAATATCTCTATAAGCTAATCCTCTTCCAAAGTATGCCTCTTGCATTGTTGGATCTAAACTAATTGCTACACTATAAAAATCTATTGCCTTTTCATAATCACCAATTATTCTATATGAGGTTCCTGCTCCAAATAAATTTCTTGCACTATTTATATTTGAACTAAATATTTGCCCTGCTCTTTCATATTTTCTTTCTTTAAAATATTGATCTCCCAAATAAAAAACCTCACTTTCATTTGAGCTTATAGACACTAAATAGTTTTTAAAATAATCTTCATATTCTTTTAATATAACAGCTGTTTCATCTCTATCCTTAGAGTTTGTAATCTCTGTTTCATATATTTTTATTTGTTCTGGCCTTTGGTCAATTCCCATAGCTAAAGAACTAAGTAATATACATATTACTAATATAAATTTTTTCATACTTTTGTTATCTCCTTTACTTCACTAATAATTTTACCTGATTTTAAAATATTTTCTATTTCATCTCCTACTTTAACTTGGGAAGAATCTTTTAAAATTTGACCATTTATTTTAGTTATACTATAACCTCTTTTTAATATTTCCATTGGATTTAAAGAGATAGCTTTTTCTACTTTTATATCTAGCATATGTTCATAATTTTTTAGTATCTTCCCCATTATATTTTCTATTTTTTCTTCTCTCTTCATTAATTCATAATTTTTCTCTTCAATTATATTCTTAAAGTTTTTTAATATATAGTTTTTCTTAAAATTATTTATTTTTTCTTCTTTTTGAAGAAGCGTTCTTTTTAATTCTTTTTCCAAATATATTTTTTTATCCTCTAGTTTTTTTTCAATCTCTTTTTTTACAGGAATACAAATCTCTATTGCTTGAGTTGGAGTTGCAGCTCTTACATCACCTACTAAGTCACTTAATAAATTATCTATTTCATGACCCACTGCTGATATTATTGGTTTTTTACTATTAAAAAATGCTCTAGCTACACACTCTTCATTAAATGCCCACAAATCCTCAACACTTCCCCCTCCACGACCTGCTATAATCAAATCTATTTCAGGAATTTTGTTAAGTGTTTCAATTCCTTTTACAATCTCCTCTTTTGCCCCAATCCCTTGAACTTTTGCAGAATATATATATATATTTATATTTTCAAATCTTTTTCTTGTAGTATTTATAATATCATGAAATGCAGCTCCTGTATATGCTGTAACAACACCTATATTTTGAGGATATTTTGGAAGTTGTTGTTTATATAGCATTGAAAATAGACCCTCTTTTTCAAGTTTTTCTTTTATTTTTTCTAACTTAGCATACATCTCTCCAAGTTTATCCTCTTTTTCTATATGTCTTACTAAAACTTGAAAGTCTCCACGGTTTTCATAAAATCCAACATCACCAAATATTTTTACTGAATCTCCCTCTTTTAAAGTTTCAGATATCTTCTTATATTTATAATTAAAAGCTGCACATTTTATCTGGCTCTTACTATCCTTTAGTGTAAAGTATAGGTGTCCGCTTTTATAATAAGTTACAGAAGATAACTCCCCCTTTAAAAAAAACTCTTGAAAATATTCATTATTTTCAATAAATCCTTTTACCATCTTATTAAACTGTGTTACTGTATATATTCTCTCTTCCATACATAGCTCCTTATATCTCTAACAATAACATTTTCAAATTTTTCATCTCTTCTCTTTTTTCTATTGCTTTTTCAAAATTTAATTCTTGAGATAACTCTTTTATTTCTACAATTATTTTTTCTATTGCTTTTTCTATATCCTTTTTACTATTATAGTTTCTTAAAACACTTTTTACTTCACCTTTTTCATCTTCCCATACTAAAGCATTTTCAGAAACTTCTCTATAGATAGTTTTAGGTGAAATATTATTATCTATATTATATCTATTTTGTTTACGTCTTCTTCTTTTAGTTTCCTCTAAAGCATATTTCATCGAATCTGTTATTTTATCTCCATAAAAAATAACTCTTCCTTCAGTATTTCTAGCAGCACGCCCTACTGTTTGAACTAGCGATCTTTTACTTCTTAAAAATCCCTCTTTATCTGCTTCTAATATGGCAACTAATGAAACTTCTGGAATATCAAGTCCCTCTCTTAATAAGTTTATTCCTATTAATACATCTATCTTTCCTATTCTTAAATCTTTAATAATTTCTATTCTTTCTAATGTATCTATATCTGAATGCATATACTTCACTTTTATTCCTAAAGATATATAATATTCTGTTAACTCTTCAGACATTTTTTTTGTAAGAGTTGTTACTAAAACTCTCTCTTTTTTCTCTACATTTTTTCTGATCTCTTCAAGTAAATCATCCACTTGATTTCCTATTTCTCTCACTTCTATAATAGGATCTAAAATACCTGTAGGTCTTATTAGTTGCTCTGCTATATTTCCATCTGACATTTGAATTTCATAATCTCCTGGGGTAGCTGATACAAAAACTGTTTGCTTACAATTTTCTCTAAACTCTTCAAATGTTAATGGTCTATTATCAAGAGCTGATTTTAATCTAAATCCATTTTCTACTAAAGAAGTTTTTCTTGCTCTATCTCCATTATACATACCTCTTATTTGAGAAACTCCAATATGTGATTCATCTATATAAACAATAAAATCTTCTGGAAAATAATCCATTAAAGTACTTGGTTTTTCTCCCTCTTTTTTATTGGATAAATAACGAGAGTAATTCTCAATACCCTTACAATACCCTACCTCTCTTATCATCTCTATATCATAATCTGTTCTTTGTTTTAATCTTTGAGCTTCTAATAATTTCCCTCTATCTTCAAAACTTTTTACCTCTATATCTAAATCACTTTTTATCTCATTAATTATTCTCTCTTGTTCATCATTTCCTGTTACATATTGTGTTGCTGGAGATATTATTATTCTTTCAATGGATTTCTTTATTTTTTGACCACTCAAAGTATTTATTTCAGATATATTTTCTATCTCATCTCCCCAATACTCTATTCTATAACCTGTTTCCATATATGATGGATATATATCTAAAACATCACCTTTTACTCTAAATGTTCCTCTTTGAAAAGACATGTCATTTCTTTTATATCTCAGCTCTATTAATTTTTCTATTAATTTTTTTCTAGAATATCCAGTTTTTCTATCTATAGCTATTGTTAACTCCCTATATTTCTTAGGTGATCCAAGTCCATATATAGCAGATACTGAAGCTACTATTATTACATCTTTTCTATTTATTAAAGCTGCTGTAGCAGCATTTCTAAGTTTATCAATTTCATCATTAATAGACGAGTCTTTCTCTATAAATGTATCTGTTGAAGCTACATAAGCCTCTGGTTGATAATAATCATAATATGAAACAAAATACTCCACAGCATTTTCTGGAAAAAAATTCTTATATTCAGCATACAATTGAGCTGCTAAAGTTTTATTTGGGGCTAATATTAAAGCTGGTCTATTGGTTTCCTTTATTACATTTGCTATTGTAAATGTTTTTCCTGATCCCGTAACTCCAAGAAGTGTTTGATCCTTTATATTTTTATTCAAATTTTCAACTAAAATTTTTATAGCTTCTGGTTGATCACCTGTTGGTACATATTTTGATTTTAATTTAAACATAGTTTTTCCTCCAAACTATACTTTATTAAAAGAGGGAGAGTTTCCTCTCCCTGCTTTTCTTAATTATCATTTAAAAATATAGGAGTTTCTATTTTAAATATATTTTTTCTCCCTTTACTCGCTTCTACTAAAACTAAACTTGCATCTTTATCTTTTGAATAATGTACAAATCTTACTCTTTTAATAGAGAATCCATTTTTTTCAAGTTCATTTGCTATTTCTAAAAATCTATAACTTTTATGAACTAAAAAAAGCTCTCCTCTTGGTTTTAATAATCTTTTTGAATTAAGTATAAAATCTTTTAAATTTAATTTTATTTCATGCCTAGCAATACTTTTTATATCTTTTTCATTAATCTCTTTTCCATCTAATACCATATATGGAGGATTTGAAATTATATAATCATAAGTATTACCCTCTTTTATATTTTTTATATCCTCATTTACTAATTCTATAACCTCTTGCAGATTATTTCTTTTTATATTTCTCATTGCAAGTTCTGCAACTTCCTTTTGAATCTCAATTGCTTTTATTTTAGAGATCTTTTCTTTAGCGGCTAACAGTATCGAAACAATTCCATTACCTGTACCAATTTCTAAAATTTTACCATTTTTCTTTCCTTGAAAAAAGTCAGATAATAAAACTGCATCAGTTCCAAATCTAAATCCCTCTTTTCTTTGAATCAAAGTATAGCCATTATAGATATTAGCTACATCTTCATTTTCATAAACCATTCATTACTCCTTTTCTAAAACCTTATGTTGAAGCTCTTCTGTTGATAAAACATTTTGTAATTTCTTAGCTTCTTTTTTATTAAACTTTATCTCATCAATAGTTACTTTCATAATACCCTTTGATTCAACATCCACATATAAAAATCCATTTAAAGGACTAATACTCATTACCTTTCCTTCACCTTTTTGTGTTTTTACATATTGATTTACTGCTGGGTATACTCTCAGTGCTTCTTCATATTGTTTGTATTCATAATTAATACAACAAAGTAGTCTTCCGCAAACTCCAGATATTTTAGTTGGGTTTATAACAAGACCTTGATCTCTTGCCATTTTTATAGAAACAGAATCAAACTTATTTATAAATGTTCTACAGCAAAGTTCTTTTCCACATATTCCTATATTCCCTAATATTCTAGCTTCATCTCTTACACCAATTTGTCTAAGCTCTATTCTTAATTTAAAAATATTAGCCAAATCCTTTACTAAATCTCTAAAATCAATTCTTCCCTCTGCTGTAAAATAAAATATCAATTTTGTTTTATCAAAAGTAAACTCTGTTTCAATTAATTTCATAGGAAGCTTATGATGTTGAATTCTTTCCTTACATACCTTATAAGCCTCTTTAGCCTCATCTCTTAGAGCATCATACCTTTTTATCTCTTCTTTATCAGCTTTCTTTATAACAGGCTTTAAGGGAAGCACAAGAACTCTTTCCTCTAACATCATTGGATTACTATAAGCCATTCCTATCTCTTTACCTCTTATTGTATCTACAATTACTCTATCGCCCTTTTTATACTCTATATTATCTACTATTTCAAAACTATATCTTTTTTTTGTAGTTTCAAACATTACCCCTAGTATTTTATATAATTTATCAGGTGTCCCCACTACCTCTTCTTCTTCACTTATATCTATATTTCTATCTATTTCTAAATTTCCTTGTGTCATATATCCTCCCACGAAAATCTTATAATTCTATACTATAAATTATAACATATTTTTTAATTTTTTTAATCCTTTTATAAAAATAGCTGATCTAAAAAAATTCAGATCAGCTATTTTTATTTACTCCATGTTAAAATCCCCTCTTGAGAGTTATATACTTTTTTAAATCCATTATCTTGAAGGATTAAAGCTCCTGATTTAGATCTTACTCCACTTCTACAAAAAGTTACATAACTTTTTTCTTTATCCAATTCATTTAATCTTTCTGGCAGTTCATTTAATGGAATATGAATAGAATTTTCCAAATGCTTCTCTTGGTACTCTTCATCTGTTCTAACATCTAAAAGAGTGGCTGAATTATTTTTTAATAACTCTATTACTTCTAATTTTGATATAGTTTTATACTTTTCCATCTTCTCAACCTCCTAGTTAAATAAAGGTTTTATTATGTCTATCCAAGCTTTTATTCTATCTGGCGTTTCATTATCTTGGTTACTTTCATCTAAAGCTAGTCCTACAAATTTATTATCTATTACAGATTCAGTTTCTTCATATCTATATCCTTCAGTTGATGTAAACCCTATAACTTCTCCATTACATTTTATCACTGCATCATATAACTTTCTCATAGCTCCTACATAAGATTCTCCAAAAGCCAGTTGATTTCCAACACCAACTATTGCCACTTTTTTACCTTTTAAATTCTTATTTAATAGTTCGCTATAAACATTTTCCCAATCTGTTTGTAATTCACCCACACCATAAGTTGGTGACACTAAAATTAAATTTTCATAATCCTCTATATTGCTAATTCCATCTGCCACATTGCAGACATCATACTCTTCTCCTCTTAAATAAAATTCAATTTCATCAACAATCCCAGCTGTTATTCCAGATGTTGTTCCGTAAAATACTCCTAATTTTTTCATTGTTAATTTCCTCCAATATTTTTAAGTTCACAAATATCTTTTATTACTTCACTTGCAATTATTAACCCTACCACAGAAGGTATAAACGATATACTTCCTACATTATTTTGCTTTTCTCTATTTTCATCTATCTTCTTAGGTTTCATTGGTAACTCTTTAGAAAAAACAACCTTTACCTTTTCAATTTTTCTCCTTTTCAACTCTTTCCTCATCACTTTTGCTAAAGGACAAACAGATGTTTTACTTATATCTGCCACTTGAAACATAGTAGGATTAATTTTATTTCCTGTTCCCATTGAACTTATTATTTTTATTCTCAGTTCCTTTGAAATTGTTATTAAATCTAACTTTGCAGTTACTATATCTATAGCATCTACAATGTAATCATATTTTTTTTCTTGAGAAAAAAAATGATCTCTTTTATCCATAAAAAAAATTTCTTTATATATATTTATTTTTAAATTTGGATTTATAAGTAATACTCTCTCTTTAATAGCTTGAACTTTATCCATTCCCACTGTATTCTCTGTAGCTATTATTTGTCTATTTAAATTTGTAATATCAATCGTATCAAAATCAACAACTGAAAGCTCTCCTATTCCTGCTCTAACAAGAGCTTCAATAGCAAAACCACCTACTCCTCCTACTCCAAATACAATCACATGGGAGTTTTTTAGTTTATTTAAGTTTTCACTTCCTATTAATAATTCCGTTCTTTGAAAAATCATATCTACCTCATTTATATTCTTTACTAATTACATAAAGATTATATCTTATGAGACAATTTATTACAAGTTTTTTCTACCCTTCTTGACAAAATTACAAATTCCATGTTATATATTTTTTAGCTGGATTTTTTAAAGCTGTTAATTTTCAAGGAGGATTATCAATGAAAAAAGAAACTAAAATATTTCAAGCAGAAACAAAAGAGCTTTTAAATCTTATGGTTCACTCTATCTATACAAATAAAGAAATTTTTCTTAGAGAACTTATTTCAAATGCAAGTGATGCTATTGATAAATTAAAATTTAAAGCACTTACTGATACTCAAATTTTACAAGCAACTGAAAATTTAAACATTACAATTTCTATTAATAAAGATGATAAAACAGTTGAAATTACTGATAATGGAATTGGTATGACTTTTGAAGAAGTTGTTGAAAATATTGGTACTATTGCCAAATCTGGTTCTAAGGCATTCTTAAAATCTTTAGAGGATGCTAAAAAAAACGAAGATTTAAATATTATAGGTCAATTTGGTGTTGGTTTTTATTCTGCATTTATGATTGCAGATGAAATTACTCTATTAACTAAATCTCCTTACTCTGATAATGGTGTTAAGTGGTCATCTACTGGGGAAGGTAATTATGAAATAGAGGAAATTAAAAAAGAAAATAGAGGGACTTCTATTATTCTTCAATTAAAAGAAAGCGAAATAGAAGAGTTCTTAAATGAAGACAATCTTAAAAATTTAGTAAAAAAATATTCAGATTATGTTAAATATCCAATTTTAATCAATAATGAAAGAGTTAATTCTACAAAACCAATTTGGAAAATTCCTGAATCTGAAGTTAAAAAAGAGGACTATAATGAATTTTATAAATCTAATTTCCACGACTGGGAAGATCCAATGTTTAACTTTACATTTAAAGTTCAAGGAAATTTAGAATACTCTGCTCTTTTATTTATTCCTAAAAATCCACCCTACGATCTTTATACTAGAGAGTATAAAAGAGGATTACAACTATATACTAAAAACGTGTTTATCATGGATAAATGTGAAGAGTTAATTCCACAATACTTTAATTTCATTAAAGGACTTGTTGATACAGACGAACTTTCTTTAAATATCTCAAGAGAAATATTACAACAAACATCTCAGTTAAAAACAATTGCCAAAAATTTAGAAAGAAAAATAATTTCTGAATTTGAAAAAATAATGAAAAATGACAGAGAAAAATATATTGAATTTTGGGAAGTTTTTGGAAAACATATTAAATTTGGTATTCATGAAAACTTTGGTCTTAATAAAGATAAATTACAAAATTTAATTATATTCAAAACAACAAAGGATTATTCATATTCAAGTTTAAATGAATATGTTGATAGAATGCTCCCTGATCAAAATGAAATTTACTATGCTATTGGAGACAATATTGACATATTAAAAAATTCACCTAAAGTTATCAACGGTATAAAAAAAGGATATGAAATTCTATTACTAACTGATGGTGCTGATGAATTTGCTCTTAAAGCTATTGATTCTTATTGTGACAAAAAATTTATTTCAATTAATGACGTTTCTCTAGAAACAGAAGAGGAGAAAAAAGAAACAAAAGAATTAGAAGAAACTAACAAAAGTTTATTAAGTAAAATCAAAGATTCTCTTAATAATAAAGTTGCTGAAATTAAATTAAATCCCGAATTAGGTGATAGTTCAGTTTCTATGTCTTCTAAAGGCGAGGTTTCTTTAGAAATGGAAAAACTTTTATCTCAAATACCTGGAAATGAAGGTGTTAAAGCTGAAAAAGTTTTAGAAATAAATCCTAAGCACCCTATTTTTAAAAGATTACAAAATGCAAATGACGAAGAACTAAAAGATCTTTCTGATGTTTTATTCTGTCAAGGTTTACTTATTGAAGGATTCCCTATTGAAAATCCAATAGCTTTTGTTGATAAATTAAACTCAATTTTAAGTAAATAAAATAAGAGGTTGACCTTTTTTGGTCAGCCTCTACTTTATTATCCCCTTTTTATAACACTCTAATAATTTCTTTAAATCTTTAACTTGAGTTTTAAGTTCTTTTCCTATATCTGTATCTCTTACTTTTATTCTAGTATTTCTAATATCAATTATTTCACTTTTAGATTCTATATCTAAACAATTTTCTATTGAGTTTTTTATGCTTTCAAATGGTTTATGACACACTATTCTTTTTCCTCTAGAATTAAATATTAATGTATATCCTGCTATTCCTGTTGTAGGTTGATACGCCTTAGAAAACCCACCATCTATTAATAGAAGCTTTCCCTCTCCTCTTATTGGATTTTCACCATTCTTAACTTTTACAGGAACATGTCCATTAATTATATGTGCATATTCACTATCTATTCCAAACTCCTTTAGAACCCTTTCTAGTGGTTCTTTCTTCCTAGAAAATTCATAGTAATAATTATACTTTTCTTTATGTATTTTTTTATCTTCTATAAAATACCTTTCAAAAGTTCTCATTTTATCTTTTCCAAATAATGATGAGTTTTTCCCACACCACAAATACCAAATAAAATCTCTTGCTTCTATATTTTTTTCATGATAATATCCCAGTCTACAAAGAGTATCACAAATATCCAAAAGTTTTTTTCCTGAATATTTCTTTCCTAAAACATCTACCTCTTCAAATCCACCCATTTTGTCAAATGGAATACATCCATGAAACATTAAATTTTCATTTCTACATAGATATACGCTTCCATTTTCCAATAAAAACTTTATATGATGTTGTAATTTTTCACTATTTTTAAAACTTTTTACTAAGCCAACTAATACTTCTTCCTCTTCCTTTGTTAATACATAAGGATCATCTTTTATTAGTGTTTGAAATTTTTTATCTTTCAACTCATAATATTCACCATCAACCAACACTTTATTTTCAATAATTTTATCTAAAAACAATCGATCTTCCATATTAAAAGTTTTATTTCTTTTTATTATTTGACCCTCTAATTTAAATTGAATTATTGATATTGCTTTATGCATCTTTGATATTAATTCAGAATTTTTTTTATTTAACTCTTCTTTTACTTTTGGTAAAAATGATTTACAAGGATCATCCTTATAAATTTCCATAGCAAAACTGGCCAAAGGTAATAAATTTATCCCATAGCCATCCTCTAATATCTCTTTATTTGAATATCTCAAACATATTCTTATTGCATTCGCTATACACGCTTCTTGACCACAAGCAGCTCCTACCCACAATATATCATGGTTACCCCACTGGATATCTACATTATGATAATTCATTAACCTATCCATTATTTTATGAGGATATGCTCCCCTATCATAAATATCTCCAACTATATGTAAATTATCAATAACTAAATTTTGAATAAGATTACTTATTGAAATTATAAAATCTTTAGAACTTCCTATTGATATTATTGTATTTATAATTCCTTCTACGTAGTCTTTTTTATTTTCTTCCTCTTTTCTTTCGTATAATAGCTCTTGAATTATATATGAAAATTCATCAGTCATAGCCTTTGCCACTTTTGATCTTGTATACTTAGAAGAAACCATCTGTAAAATCTTTAAGATTCTACAGATGGTTTTTAAATACCATTCGTCCATATTTTTTTCTAAGCTACAAATTAAATCTATTTTTTCTTTAGGATAATATATTACTGTGGCTAACTGTTTTTTTTCTTTTTCTGATAATTTGTCTCCAAAATATCTTTCTATTTTATCTTTAATTACTCCAGAACAATTTTTTAACACATGATTAAAAGCCTCATACTCTCCATGAATATCACTTATAAAGTGTTCTGTCCCTTTAGGTAAAGATAAAATTGCCTCTAAATTTATTATCTCTGTTACTGTATCTTTTATTGTTGGAAAATTCCTAGATAACAGCTTTAAATATTTTAATTCTTCACTTTTTATATCCATTTCTACCCTCTTAATTTTAGTATTT
Source organism: uncultured Cetobacterium sp. (assembly GCF_947039425.1). Classification (GTDB taxonomy): domain Bacteria; phylum Fusobacteriota; class Fusobacteriia; order Fusobacteriales; family Fusobacteriaceae; genus Cetobacterium_A. The sequence continues at coordinate 18,632 of NZ_CAMQYW010000005.1, forward strand.
TACTTTGAGCAGCAGCAACTATTGCGATGGGAACTCTATATGGTGAACAACTAACATATGACATTCCTAATGAGTTAAAATACTCTATACTTTTAGGATCGCCTCCATGTTCTCCACATACGCCTATTTTCATTTCTGGTTTTACTGATTTTCCTAAATCATTTGCTAAAGAGATTAATTTCCCCACTCCTCTTGTATCTATTGATTGGAATGGATCTCTACTTATTATTTTTTTATTTTTATACTCTCCTAAAAATTTAACAGAATCATCTCTTGAAAGTCCATATGTTGTTTGTGTTAAATCGTTAGTTCCAAATGAAAAGAATGCACTTTCCTCAGCTATTTCATTAGCTATTAAACATGCTCTAGGCAGCTCCATCATTGTTCCTAGTTTATAATCGATCTTTTCTTTTTTCTCTTCAAATGTTTTTTTAATTGTGCTTTCTATTCTTTCTTTTATATATTTAAATTCACTTATTCCACCTACAAAAGGAATCATCATTTCTAAATCAACATTTACACCTTCATCTTTACTTTCCATAGCTGATTCAATTATCGCTCTTGCTTGCATCTCATATATTTCTGGAAAAGTAACCGCAAGTCTACATCCTCTATGACCTAACATTGGATTCTCTTCTTTCAACTCTTTTATTCTAGTTTCAATATGTTCAGTACTTTTATTAATATATTTAGATAATATATTAACATCTTTTTCTGTTTTTGGCAAAAATTCATGAAATGGTGGATCTAAAAGTCTTATATTCATTGGTAATCCAGCCATATTTACAAACATTTCTTTAAAATCTTTCTTTTGTAGTATCAGTAATTTTTCTAAAGCCAAATCTCTTTCCTCTTTATTTTCAGCAATAATCATCTCTCTAACATTCCAAATTTTTTCCTCTTCAAAAAACATATGTTCAGTTCTACAAAGGCCAATTCCTTCTGCACCAAATTTTATTCCAACTAATACATCTGTTGGTGTATCTGCATTCATTCTAATTTCAAGATCTTTATTTTCTTTACACCATTCAAGAACTTTTTCTAAATCTCCATTCATTTCATCACGTCTTAATTTAATTTCTCCTAAATATATATCTCCATTATATCCATCAATTGATATAATATCTCCTTCTAAAACTTTTACTCCATTTATCATAAAAAATTGATTGCTTTTATCTATTTTAATATCTTCACAACCAGTAATACAACATTTTCCCATTCCTCTTGCTACAACAGCTCCGTGAGAAGTAGCTCCCCCTTTTACTGTTACTATTCCTTTAGCTAAACTCATACCTTTGATATCTTCTGGGGAAGTTTCCGTTCTCACTAAAATTACAGATTCTCCCTCTTTTACCCTTTCTGAGGAAAGAATTACTTTTCCCACAGCTACACCCGCTGAACCTGGTAATCCTTTCCCTAATGACTTTTTTCCAGCTATGTCACCCTCTTCAAATGTTCCGTTAAATAATTGAGGTAAAGTTTCTGTATCTATCATCATAATTCCTTTTTCTTTATTTATAACCCCTTCTTCAACCATATCAACAGCTATTTTTACAGCAGCGTTTGGACTTCTTTTTCCATTTCTAGTTTGTAATATATACAACTTTCCATTTTCAATAGTAAATTCAATATCCTGCATATCCCCATAATGGTTTTCTAATAATTTTGCTATTCTTACAAACTCATCATATACATTTGGCAATTGAGCTTGTAAATGAGCTATATTTTCAGGTGTTCTTGTTCCAGCAACAATATCTTCACCTTGAGCTTCTAATAAATACTCTCCAAAAATTATATTCTCTCCAGTTGATGGATTTCTTGTAAATGCAACACCTGTTCCTGACAAATTATTTAAATTTCCAAATACCATCTCTTGAATTACTACACCAGTACCCATTTTACTATCAATATTATGAATCTCTCTATATATTTCAGCTCTTTCATTATTCCAAGAATTAAAAATTGATTCTATAGCCATTACAACTTGTTCCTCTGGATTTTCAGGAAACTTTTCATTTGTTTCTTTCTCATATAAATCTTTATATAATTCTATTACTTTTGTTGCTCCATATTTTAAATTTTCCTCTTTAATTTCATGAAACTTCTCTTTATCTAATCCTTTTACTATTTCTGAAAACATCTCTATAAATCTAATATAAATTTCATATACAAATTTTTCATCATTCATTTTTACAATTAAAGCTTTTGCTGTTTTATCATTTAAACCTAAGTTTAAAATTGTATCCATCATTCCTGGCATAGAAACTGGAGCTCCCGACCTAACAGAAACTAAAAGTGGATTCGATCCTCCAAACTGTTTCCCTGTTTCTTTTTCTAATTTTATTAAACTCCCTTTGATTTCATCTTTTAAAGTTAAAGATAAGTTATTTTGATTTTTAAAATACTCATTACAAGCTAAAGTACTCACAATTAAACCATTAGGAATTGGTAATCCAATCCTCTTCATTTCAACTAAATTTGCACCTTTTCCACCTAAAATCATTTTCCCCAAATTATAGCTTTCTTTGAACAAATAAATATTTTTCATAACTATCTCCCTTTATATATTAATTTTGTGTTATATTCTTATCTATTTTTTTTGATTTATTTTTATTTTCAAATATATCTAAAAGTAGTTTACTTACATTAGTTTTTGTAAATCTACCAACAACTTCATGTACCTCTTTCCCATTTCTTTCTTTTATTCTTACAACGGGAACAGAATCTATCTGATGTTCTATTATTTTTTTCACACAGCACTCTATTGTTTCATCCTCAAGTGCATAAATCAGATTCGGCATTCTTGTCATTATTAAATTAATTGGAATCTGTTCAATATCTCTTTTTCCAATTGCTGTTCTCAACAAATCTTTTCTTGAAACAATTCCACATAAACTTCCATCTTTAGTTATAAATATTGTTCCAATATCTTTATCAAACATTAAAAGTACTGTTTGATAAACTGAGTATGTATCATCTATTGTTATTGAAGGTCCCATTATATGCTTTACTAAACTTTTATTATTTGATTCAACAAAAGCTTCATTATATGTATACCCTATCTTTTGCTTTGATTTTATTATTGACATTTTTTTTAATATTGAGAAATCAGTTCTTAAAGCTGATCTTGTTATATATATCATTTTTGCTATATCATCACCAGTTATAGGTCCATGATTTTTAATTATTTCTACAATTTCTCTTTGTCTTTCTGTTAAGTCCATCTCCCACCCCTTAAGTGTACACTATTAAGCGTTTTCTCTACTTTATTTACTACAATCATCCTAACACCAATAATCTTAAATTGCAATATTTAAATTAAATGTACAATATATAAAGTGTAACTCTTTTAGATCTTTCATTCTTTATTGGTATTTTTTATGTTTTTTATGTATAATTAATAAGGGGTGATTGTATGTTGAGAAAAAAAATATCAAATATTTTAACTAATTTAAAAGAAGAAAATACATTAAGAACTCTAAATGTTTGCCCAGATAATCTTTTAAATCTTTCATCAAATGATTATTTAGGCTTAAGTAATGATAAAAATTTACTGAAAATATTTTATAATGAATATCCAGAACTACCTCTTTCCTCTAGTTCTTCTAGATTAATTAGTGGAACATCTGAAATTACTTATGACTTAGAAAAAGAACTTCAATTTATATATAAAAAACCAGCCCTTTTATTTAATAGCGGTTTTGACTGCAATACTTGCGTTATTGAAACTTTTTTTAATGAAAATACTTTAATTATCAGTGATAAATTAAATCATGCTAGTATTCATGATGGAATTATTCATAGTAAAAGTAACTTTTTAAGATATAAACATTTAGATCTTGATCATTTAAAAATATTACTAGAAAAAAACAGAAATAAATACGAAGATATTCTTGTTATTTCTGAAACTATATATAGCATGGATGGAGATTGTGTCAATATAGACAAATTGATATCTTTAAAAAAAGAGTTTAATTTTTATTTAATGATAGATGAGGCACATTCTTATGGTGTTCATGGATATGGAATGATTTATGAAGGTAGTTATATCAATTATGTTGATTTTTTAACTATTCCATTGGGAAAAGGTGGAGGATCTTTAGGTTCTTATTTAATTTGTGATCAACTATTTAAAGATTATATTATTAATCGTGGAAGAAAATTTATATATACAACATCGTTACCACCAATTAATGTGGCTTGGAATCTTTTTATTTTAAAACAGATACCACATTTTCATTATAGAATTGAAAAACTAAACTCTTTAACAAAGTTAACTCATGACTTAATAAAGAAATATAATTTAAAAACAATTTCAAATACACATATTATTTCAATAATAATAGGAGACAATAATAAATTAAATAAAATTATTTCTTATTTAAAAACAAGAGGTTTCTTTGTATATGGGGTTAAAGAACCAACAGTTCCAAAAGGAACTTCAAGAATAAGACTTGGGTTAAATCCAACTCTTACTGAGCAAAATATAATTATGTTTTTTAAGGAGCTAAATTATGCAATTAATACTCTTTTTTAATGGTTGGGGAATGGATGAAACTATTATTGAAAATTTATCTATTGATTCTTCTTTTAAATTAATTTGCATAAATTTTCCATATAAAATTGAAAATATAGATTTTGAAATTTTTACTAAAATCTATGTTATCGGTTGGTCATTTGGTGTATCTTATGCTGCTGAATTTTTAGCTAAGAACTCTTCTCTTAATTGTTTTTCCATTGCTATTAATGGACATACAGATATTATTGGGAGGTTCGGAATTTCACCTAAAATGTTTAAATTAACCCTTGAAACATTAAATGAATCAAACTTTAAAAAGTTCTTTTTAAATATGGGATGTCCTTTAAAATTATTTCCTAATACTATTGATATTAACTATTTAAAATATCAACTTAAAATATTTTCAAAAAGAAAAATTTGTACAAAAATCAAATTTAATAAAATAATTTTAGGAAACTTAGATAGAATTATTCCTTATCCTAAACAGATAAATTTTTACGAAAATCATGATAATGTTATCACTTTAGATTGTAATCATTATCCCTTTGATAAACTTAATACATGGAGGAAAATTATTAGTGAAACACCTAAATTTTAATAAAGAATTTAAAAATTATGATGCAAATGCAACTATTCAAAAAAAAGTTGCAGATAAACTCTTAACTTTTATTGATAAAAATACCTTTTATGAATCAGTTTTAGAGTTAGGCTGTGGTACTGGTATTTTTACAAAAACATTTTTCAATGTCTTAAATTTTAATGCTCTTGATTTAAATGATATTTTTAATACAAAAGAATATTTTAATACTATTTCATATAGAGATTTTTTTATAGATGATATGTCTAAAATGCATTTTGATAAATATTCTTTAATTGTTTCAAGTTCAGCTTTTCAATGGGTAGAAAACTTAGAAGAATTAATACGAAAGCTATCTTTTTCTTCTGATAATCTAGTTTTTTCAATTTATACAAAAGGAAATTTAATTGAGATTTTAAATCATTTTTCAATTAGTTTAAATTATTTAACTACAACTGATATCTATAACTTATTAAAAAAATATTATACTAATGTTAAATATATTGATGAGACCTTTTCTTTAGAATTCTCTTCTCCTTTAGAAGCCTTAAAACACTTGAAAAAAACAGGTGTTACTGGTTTTCAAAAATCTTCATATTCTTTAACAAAAAGTTTTAATTATAAAAATTTAACATATAAAGTTAGTTATTTTTCATGTGAAAAATAACAATAGGAGGAAATTTATGCTATTTAAAAGTCCGGAATATCTTATGATGACTGCTGGTCCGACAACAGTCAATGGAAATGTATTACACTCTAGAAGTAAAGTTTTTGGAAATCCTGATCTTGATATGGATTTCTTTGCATATTACAAATTTGTATGTTACAAACTTTCTCAATTTTTTGGTACTGAAAAAGCTAAAGTTCTAATTATGAGTGGAGAAGGTATGCTTGGTTTAGATTCTGCCTGTGCTTCTCTTACTGAAAAAGGAGATCGTGTTCTTGTTATTTCAAATGGTGTTTTTGGAGAAGGTTTTAAAGACTTGATAGAAATATATGGTGGTGAAGTTACTGAATTTAAAAGTGATTGGAAAAAAGGAATTGATGTTAATTCATTAGAAAAATTCTTAGAAACTGATTCTAATTTTAAATTTGCCACTATTGTACATTGCGATACCCCTAGTGGTATTTTAAATGATGTTGGTCCTATATGTAAACTTTTAAAATCTAAAGGCATTCTTACCGTTGTTGATACTGTTGCTGCTCTTGGCGGAGTAGATTTTAGAGTAGATGATTGGGGTGTTGATATTGCTCTTGCTGCTTCTCAAAAAGTTTTTTCTGCAGCTCCTGGATTAACAATTCTTTCTGTTAGTAATGATGCTTGGACAGCTATAGATAATAGAGCTACTCCTATTCCATCTTTTTATTGCAATCTTTCACTGTGGAAAAATTGTGAAGAGGAAAAATTATTTCCTTATACAATGCCAGTTAGTGATATTATTAGTTTAGGTACAGCTCTTGATAATCTTCTTTCTGAAACTTTATATAGAGTTTTTGATAGACATATTGAAGCTAGAGATTATTGTATCCAAGAATTACAATCTTTTGGTTGTAAATTATATCTTGAAAATGATTTTTCTCCTACAGCAACTGCTTTTCTTCCACCAGATGGAATTACTGCTAAAGAGCTTATCGATCATATGAAAAATAAATATAAAATACTTCTTGCTGGATCATACGGTCCTTTGCAAGGAAAAGTTATAAGAATTGGTCATATGGGAGAAAATGCTCGTGCTGATAGAGTTAGATTTACTTTAGAATCTTTAGGTAAGGCAATTAAAGACCTTACAAAATAAAAAAAGATCTCAAACACTAAAATGTTTGAGATCTTTTTTCATAACTCTTGTCTTCCTTCTAAAGCCTTTGATATTGTTGCTGTATCAGCAAATTCAATATTTCCACCCATAGGAATCCCACTTGCTATCTTTGAAATTTTAACTTCAAAAGGTTTAAGTAATCTTGTTAAATAAAGTGCTGTTGTTTCTCCTTCTAAATCTGGATTTAAAGCTAATATTACTTCGCTAATTTCATTATTAGCTACTCTTTCTAATAGTTTTTTTAAATTTAATTTATCTGGAGTTATTCCATTTAATGGATCTAATTTACCATTTAAAACATGATATTTTCCTTTAAATCTATTAGTTTTTTCAAATGGAATTATATCTCTGCTATCTTCTACAACACAGATAGTATCTTTTTCTCTAAATTCGTCTCTACAAATACTACAAACTTCTTCTTCACTAAAATTTCCACAAACAGAACATCTTTTAACTTTTTCCTTTGCTGATTTTAAAGCTAGTGCAAATCTATCTATCTCTGTTTCAGACATTTCTAAAATATGAAATGCTAGTCTAGTGGCACTTTTTCTTCCAATCCCAGGAAGTCTATTAAATTCATCTATTAGTATTTCTAGTGATTTTGTTGCCATCTATTTTCTCCTCTATTTCTTCTCTGGTATTATTCCAGCTGAATGCTTAGGTAAAGATTTTGTAAAATCTTTTATACTTTTTGAAATCTCTCTTCTCTCTTTTCCTAATTCTGCATTTTTTATTATATAATCATCTACTCTATCTTCATAATCATTTTTCATATTGTCAATAATATCAATTATCTCATCATAAGTCATATCTGCTTTTATATACTCTTTTAAATTTGATAAAAGATCAACTCTTTTTCTATTATCTCTAACTTTTCTGTCATTATCTTCAATATCTCTTTTAATTTTTTTCTTTCTTCTTTCTTTTCTTACAAAATCTAATACTGTTATCATTTATATCAACTCCTATTTGCTAAGTGTTAATGCTAATTCATAATCTTTTCTTATATCGTATTTTCTCTTTCCTTCCCATGCAAAAGATATTGGATGTGTTACAAGTTCGTTACTTTCTATTCCAATCATAACTCCCCCTCCACCATTTTCTAATATTTCAACAGCTTTAGCTCCCATTTTTGTAGCCAATACTCTATCAAAACCTGAAGGTGTTCCTCCTCTTTGTACATGTGCAAGTACTACACTTCTAACCTCTGTTGTTACTTGCTCTTTTACTTGCTTCTCTATTTCTAAAACGCTTCCTACTCCTTCTGCAACTAAAACTATATCGTGAAGTTTCCCTTGTTTTCTTCTCTCTTTTATTTGATAAGATAACATCTCAATTGGATTTTCAATTTCAGGAATCAATAATCCATCTCCACCACCTGCAAGTGATGCATGAAGAGCTAAGTCTCCTGCATGTCTACCCATTACTTCCATAAGAATTGTTCTTTCATGAGAAGTTGCTGTATCTCTTAATTTAGACATAGCATCTAAAATAGTATTTAAACAAGTATCAAAACCTATTGTATAATCAGTTCCAATAATATCATTATCTATTGTTCCTGGCAACCCTACAACTTTTATTCCATGCTCTTTAGAAAGTAGATCTGCTCCTCTATATGAACCATCTCCTCCTATAACAACTATTCCTTCAATCTCTCTTTTCTTTAAATTTTGTGCTGCAATAGCTCTAAATTTAGGATCTTTAAATTCTAAACATCTTGCTGTTAAAAGAACTGTTCCACCTCTATCAATAATTCCTGAAACATGACTTCCATTCATTTCAAATATTTCATCATGTAACATTCCTAAATATCCTCTTTTAACTCCAAATACTTCAATCCCCTTTGATAACGCTACTTTAGTTACGGCTCTTACAGCGGCATTCATTCCAGGAGCATCTCCTCCACTTGTTAATATCGCTATTCTCTTCATGACAAATACCTCCGTTACTTTTCTATAAAAATGCTTATAATATATTTTCTACAAAACTACCCATTCTTCTAAATTTATTATATCTGTTTTTTACTAAAGTATCCACATCTAATTTAGATAACTCAGAAAGTGATGATAAAATAACATTTTTTAGATCATTTGCTACACACTTATAATCTCTATGAGCTCCTCCTATAGGTTCTTTAATAATTCCATCAATAACTCCTAGTCCTAATAAACTAGGTCCAGATATCTTTAGATTATTGGCAGCTTCTGGCGCTTTTGAAGCATCTTTATAAAGAATTGCTGCACATCCCTCTGGAGATATAACTGAATATACTGCATTTTCTAACATAAATATTTTATCTGCAACTCCTAGTGCTAAAGCTCCTCCTGAACCACCTTCACCAATAACGACTGAAATAACCGGAACTTTAAGACCTGCCATTTCCATTAAGTTTCTAGCTATAGCTTCTCCTTGACCATGTTTTTCTGCCTCAATTCCTGGATAAGCTCCCGGTGTATCTATTAAGTTAACTATAGGTATAGAAAATCTTTCTGCCATTTTAAAAAGTCTTAAGGCCTTTCTATATCCTTCTGGACTAGCCATTCCAAAGTTTCTATATATATTTTCCTCTATACTTCTACCTTTTTGATGACCTATAACCATCACTTTTTTCCCATCTATCTTGCACAATCCACCAACTATTGCTGGATCATCCTTAGATAACCTATCACCGTGTAATTCTATAAAATCAACTGTCATATTCTTTATATAATCTAATGTGTATGGTCTTTCTGGATGACGAGCTATACTCACTCTATCCCAATCAGTTAAATTCTCATGATCCTCTTCTATTAACTTATCTCTTTCTTGTGACAATCTATTTATATCCAAAGTTAAATCTATTCCTTTTTCTTTGGAAAAATTTTTAAGTTCTAATATTTTTATTTCTAACTCTTGTATCTCTTTACTGAACTTCATGTGTTCCTCCTTTTTAAAAGTTAAATAACATTATCTAAAACCTTATAAAGAGTAGCTTTCATATCCTCTCTTTTTGTGATAATATCAATCATTCCGCACTCTTGTAAAAATTCACTTCTTTGAAATCCAGGTGGTAATTTTTGTTTAATTGTTTGTTCTATTACTCTTTGTCCTGCAAATCCTATTAATGCATCTGGTTCTGTTACAATTACATCTCCTAACATAGCAAAAGAAGCTGTTACTCCCCCTGTTGTTGGATTTACTGGAATAGATATAAACATCTGTCCTGCTTCTCTTAGTTTTTCTAAAGCTGCTGATGTTTTTGCCATTTGCATTAACGATAAAATACCCTCATGCATTCTAGCTCCTCCAGAACTACAAACAACAACAACTGGCATTTTAAATTTTATACCCCTTTCTATGGCTCTTGTAATTTTTTCACCAACAACTGATCCCATACTTCCACCTAAAAAATCAAAGTCCATAGTTGCTATACTAATTTTTATTCCAAAAATATCCCCAATTCCAGCTATTACACCTTCTGCCATATTTGTTTTTTCCACAGCTTTTTCATATTTTTCTTTATAACCTGGAAAATCCAATGGATTTTCTGATGTTAAATTTTTATCCATTTCTTGAAATGTTTCTTCATCTATAATAAGATCTATTCTTTCTTGAGCATTCATTGCAAAATAGTAATCACAGTGTGGACATTTTTGTAAATTTTGCTCAATATCTTTTTTATAAACTATCTCATGACAATTTGGACATTTTTCCCATAACCCTGTAATTTTTGTTTTCTTTATTATTGAATCTTCTAACGTTTCACTTTTCACCTTATTTTCTTTAATTGTTAAAGTTGCATACTTCTTTTTATTCAAAGAAAAAAACTTCATATTTTTCCTCCTGAAACTTTTTTTTATTAAAAATAGTTTTATATTTTAATTTATACCAATATCTAATTTTATAAGATTTTCCACCATATTTCAATATTTATTTGATTTTAATACCTTTATATTATAAAATATGTGTTAATAATATTCATAAAGTGGGTGATTAAAATTACAGGTGAAATTAATAATCTAAGATTAAAGATCGATAAAATTGATAAAGATATTATCTCTTTAATTTTAGAAAGAATGAATTTAGTTAAAAATGTAGGTAATATTAAAAATATTGATAATAGTAGAGTTTATGTCCCTGAAAGAGAAGCTCTAATTTTTAAAAATCTTTCTAATTTTTCATCTCTTTCTCCAAAAGAGATTCAATCAATTTATACTGAAATAATATCTTCATGTAGAAGATTAGAAAACACTATATCTGTTGCTGTTCTTAAAAATTCATCATCTTTATTAGCATTAAAAAAAATATTTGGTGAATATGTTAATCCAATTTATTTCTCGAATTTTCAAAAATTTATAAGTATCGATTCAAATATCAAATATATGCTTATATCTTTTTCTAAAGATATGATAGAAGCTATAAAAGAAAATAATTGGTTTATCATTAATTCTGTAACAATTGATAATGAAAAATATTTTCTTCTTTCTAAATTTCCTAATACTATATCTATTGAAGGAGAGATAAGTTTCTTTTTAAGTAATGATTATTTAAATAGTTATTCAATACAAATAAAGGAAAATCTTTTTTTTACTGCTATTGAAGGATTTTTTAACAATGAAAATAAAATGAAAGCTCTTTCTAATTCTTATCCTAATGTTTTTATTCAATTAGTTGGATCTACTGTTGAAATTTAAATTTTATAGGGGGTAATTTTATGTTTAACAGATTTATTTTTATTATTATTTTAGCTTTATTCAGTGGCTGTTCTACTATGTCAATTCCTTCTGTTATTGGTGGAGATCCTTCCTCAGTTGAAAGTAAAATTTCATCATCAATAGACAAAGAAAATGAAGTATATGGTATCGGTTCTGCTAAAATAGAAAGCAGTGGTACTTTAATTGCTATGGGGAAAGCTAAAAAAGAGGCTAGAGATGAACTTAAAGATAAGATCTTATCAGAAGAAAAAATAATATTTAATTCTTTTCTTATAAATGCCGATCCTTATACGAAAGGGATATTAGAACCTGCTCTGTCAGATTTAAAGGACTACACTGCTACTGAGCTGGTTCAAAAATCCATTGAAAAAGATTCATGGGTAGAAAAAAACGAGGCATATACAATTATCTCGATTTCAAAAGGTGAAATTTTATCAGAATCACAAAATATTTTTATACAATATCTTGATGATATTACAAATAAATTCCAAACTATAAAAGAGGGGGTATCTCAACCGCAATGAATATTGAGACACTTAGTTTAAGCTCTAAATATCAAAGAGAAGAATTAGAAAATTTTTTAAATAAATTTCAATTAAAACTTGATAAAAATTTAGATTATTCTCTTGTTATTAGAAATAATGATCACATTGTTGCAACAGCATCTAAAAGTAAAAACATTATAAAATGTTTTGCAATTGACGAATCTATGAGAGGTGAGGGAGTTACTAATACTCTTGTTACAAACCTTCTTAACAAATCTTTTGATGAAGGTATTTTCCACTCTTTTGTTTTTACTAAACCATCTAACGATGATATTTTCAAAGGAATTGGTTTTAAATTAATTTCAAAAACTGATAAAGTATCACTTTTAGAAATTGGACTTAATTCCATTGATAAAACTATAAAAAATATCAAATCTAAATTAAACTGGAAAGAAAATTCAAATAATGGTTTATTAATTATGAATTGTAATCCATTTACATTAGGGCATCAATATCTTATTGAATATGCCGCAAGTAAAATGGATAATATTTTAGTTTTAATTGTTGAAGAGGATAAATCATCATTTCCTTTTAAAGATAGAATAAATCTCGTTAAAGAAGGAACTAAACACTTGAAAAATATTACTGTTCTTCCAAGCAGTGAATATATCATTTCATCGGCTACATTTCCTAATTATTTTCTTAGAAAAGAGGACGACTCGTTGAAAGAGTTTATGAAATTAGACACTAAAATTACTGGTGAACATTTTTGTAAAAAATTAAATATTAACACTAGGTTTGTAGGAGAAGAACCTTATTGTGAAGTTACTAACAAATATAATGAGACAATGATTAAATGTTTTAATAATCTTAATTTAAAGGTTGATATTATTCCTAGAAAGGAAATTAACAACTGTGCAATTAGCGCATCAATGGTTAGAGAGTTTCTTAAAGATGAAAATTGGAATGAAATTAAAAATATTGTTCCTACAACTACCTTAAGTTTCTTACAATCTGAAAAAGGAAAGGAGATCATAGAAAGAATTAAAAATTCTAATTCTATGCACTAAAATATGTTTAATTTAGAAGAATTTTTATTAATGAGAGAAAAAAGAGTTGAAATACAAAACTCTATAATTGAAAAAGAAAAAAAACCTATCCTTGTTCTAAGAGGAAATTATCCTGGTGAAAATAAAAATGACTTTATTCCAACCAATATTGTAAAGGTTATATATAAAGAAATATTAGATATTTTCAATGATTCTATTGTTCATACTAAAATTATTAATTCCATTGAAGGAATTACCTATATTTTTTCAATTAATGATAATGGAACAAATATAAAAAAAATTGCTATGGAAATTGAAGAAAATCATATTTTAGGAAGATATGTTGACATTGATGTCTTCTCTGAAACGGGTTATGCTTTTTCTCGTTCTGATTTTGGTGGAAATAAAAGAAAATGTTTCCTCTGTGATGAAATGGCCTTTGTATGTGGCCGAAAACAAAGTCACTCTATTTTAGAAATAACAAATCATATTCAAAAAAAATACGAAAACTATCTTATTGAAAATGAGGAAAGATTTAAAATAAGTGATTTTCTAAGTGATGTCGCTCTTAAATCATTAATCCTAGAAGTTTCTGCTTCTCCCTCTTTTGGACTTGTTTCTCCCTTTACAAAGGGAGCACATACAGATATGGATTTCTTCACTTTTATCGACAGTAGTTTTTCTATTAATCATTATTTTAAAGAAGTAGCTAAAGCTGGATTCTCATCTTTATCTCTTGATCTTATTTTTAAAAAAATAAGATTTTTAGGTAAACTCGCTGAAAAAGAGATGTTTTTAGCTACAAATAATATCAATACTCACAAGGGAATGATTTTCTTAATGGGTATTTCTATTGCTACAACAGCAAAAGTTAAATTTGAAAATAAAAGTTTTTCAGAAATAAAAAACAATATTAAATTTATGTGTAGAGATATATTAAAAGATTTTGTTAATCTCGAAACTAAATCTAATTTAACTCATGGAGAAAAACTATTTTTAAATCATGGAATCTCTGGCGTTAGAGGCATTGTGAAAGATGGTTTAGATATTATATTTAATGGTTCTTTAGATGTTTTTTCAAATGCCCTTATTATTGAAAAAGATATTAATTGCGCTATGATAAAAACACTTATTTTTCTTATGAGTTCTCTTGAAGATACAACTATACTTCACAGACATAACATCTCTATCCTTAATGAAGTTAAGAAAAAAGCACAGGATTTACACTGTATTTTTAGCAATTGTTGTATTGATAAAAATATTCTTAAAGATCTTGAGAATGAATATACAAACAATAAAATTAGTCCTGGTGGATCAGCTGATTTACTTGCTATTACTTTGTTTTTTAATTACTCAAAAAAAATATTTTAATAAAATAAAGATAGAGAATAACTTAAAATCTCTATCTTTTTATTTAATTTTCTATTTTTATTCCTAACTCTTTTAATATTAATATTCCGCTATCTAAACTAAAGATTGCATTTTTCAAATTATTATTTAAAGGGTTCACTTGCAAATTAGAACAATCTTTAAAATTTCCTTTTCTCATATCACAATTTTTAAAATATACTTCTTTAAATTTATTATTTTCCATAATAATTTCTTTCATATTGCACTCTTCAAAACTAGTTTCTTCTATTATATTTCTTATAAATTTTAGTTTTTTTAAATCTAATTTTATAAATGTACAATATTTTATTAAAGTCCCTTCCAATGAAAAATCTAAAATAAATTTACTTAATTCACTAAAATTCACTCCAACTATTTCACAATTTTTAAATTTTACATTATCAAATTTACAACCATTAAATTTAGTTAAGTTTATTGTGCTATTTTCAAAAATTATATCTTCAAAAATACAATCTATAAAATTCACCTCAATAAATTTACAATTTTCAAAATAACTTTGTATTATATTTTTTTCTATATAAGTCTCTTT
>NZ_CAMQYW010000006.1 GCF_947039425.1 uncultured Cetobacterium sp.
TTAAAATTAACTCTCTATTATCATCAATTGCTTTTATTACCATATCTTTTACTTGCTGTCTATTCATATATACTCTCCTCTATTAAAAGACTTGTCTCTAATTAGACTTTAATTTAAGATATGATAACATTTATTATAATTTTTGTCAATTTTTATTCCACTTATTTTGTCTATTATAAGAGAATTTAGTTTTCTTTTTAACATTAATGTATTTTTACAATACTAAAAATAAAAAAACTGAGATTTTTAATCTCAGCTTAAAATTTAAATTTTATTACTCTTCTTGGTCTTCCAACTTTAGTAGAAACTTCAGTTTCTACTATAACTGCAAATCCATTTTCTATAATGGGTTTTATTACTCTATTTACACTACGCTCACTTATATTCAAACTCTCTGCAAGTTCTTTACTCGTAAACTCTCTTTTTCCCATACCTTTTTGAATAGCTTGTATTTTATTTAAATATTTCGGACTTATTCCCATTTGCTTTGCTTCTTCAATTAAATCCTCATCTATTTTTATACTATAATCTATTCTATTTTTTTTATATAAAGGACCTCTTATTTTATTATCTGAAAATAAATAAGCCTCTCCTTTTCCACCAGCTAAACTGATCCCCAATGCTTTTCTAGCATTTCTTTCAGCCACTTGAATATTTTCTCCATAACCTATTCCTATTCCAAGTTCATTTCCAGGAATCATTGTTTCAGTTACTATTTTCATAAAACTTTCTTCTTCTTCTCTACTCTCAATTATTCTTTGAGTTGTAAAGAACATATATTCATTATTCCCAATCTCTTGATAGTTTCCATGAATTTTCTTAGAATATTCTAAAAACATTTGATTTAATTTCATTTTAAATAAACCTTGATCATAAAAAGTTTCACTATTTTTTGTTTTTCTCTCTATTTTCAAAATTTTTATTCCAATTCTATTTCTCTCTGTACTTTTAATTTTTATATCTCTTAATAAAATATTCATTTGATCTAAAATTTCACTTTTAGATGCTTGAAGTCTATAAACTGGAACTTTTAACTTTTTAAAATACTCATATACATATCCATAAGCAGTTAAAATACAATCAACTTTTTGTTCTTTTAAATTTTTAATATGCTCATCTAAGAATTCCTCTTCTTTTCTATGATCATAATGTTCTTGTAATTCATACCCTTTTATCTCTATTCCAAACTCTTTTAAAGTTTCATCTAAAGCTTCATGAGTAACTACATCTAATCCTAGTCTCACTTTTGATAGATCTCCGTAGTCATCTCTAATTTCCCATAGAGCTTTTAAAAGACATCCACTTCCTCTAGTTGCATATACCATAGGTAGCTCTTTTAAATGATTTACTTTTATTTCAGAATAAACCCCAATTCCTGAAGCAAATATTCCATCTACATTGTCTTTTAATTCTTTTACTATTTTTACAGCATCCCCTAGCTGTCTTATTTCATATGCCTGAAATTCAATATTTAAATACTCTTCAGGCAGAGTTTCCATAATTTTTTTTACTGAATCATGGTATCCTATAACCGCGATTTTCATCCTTCTCTCTCCCAATGCTATTTTTTATTTCCCACAGCATTTTTTATATTTTTTTCCTGATCCACAAACACATGGATCATTTCTTCCAACTCTTTCTTCTTTTACAATTGTTCCTTGTAATGGTAACCAGTGATTATAATACCAGATTCCATTCTTTTTAACAAATCTACTTTTTTCATGGTGAACTACTACTTTTCCATCCTCTTCATATGTAGCTTTAAACTCTACTATTCCTTCATCATCTGTTTCTTGTCCAGCTTCAGTAGAAATAATTTCAAGTCCTAACCATTTAGACTCTTCTGCCCACTTTTTTGTTTCTTCAACATCTAAAGTATCTCTTGTATCTTCATCTTGAGATTCAACTAAAAAGTCAATATCTCCACTTTCAAAAGCTCTATATCTTGCTCTCATCATTTCTTCTGCTGTTTTTATATTATTTATCATCTGTTTTTTCTTGCTCCCTAATTTTTTTTAACTCTTTCAATTCTTTTTCAATTGAATTAGTTTTTTTATACATCTCATTTATTCTAAATTCTAAAGAATTCAATATCCAAAATTGAAAATGACTAGCTCTTTGAGATTCATAGAACATCCAGATTAACTTTAATACACCAAATAATATTGCTACTTGAACTGCCATTGATGGAGTTATTCTCTTAAAAACTCCTCCTAATACAAGTAATACAATTATTATCACTATTAATAATGTATTTATAATTTTATTTTGTCTATTATTGATACCACCTATTTGTCCTACTATATTTCTAATTCTTTCTTTCTCTTGTTGAAATTCATGAAGTTCTTCCCTTAATCGATCTTCTCCCTTCATATATTACCCCCTTTTTTTTATGTATATTAAACTCCCCAATCTCTTGGGTATCTAAATTCTCTCCCAATAGTTCTTGTTGATATTTTTGCTATTAAAGGTAATTTTCTCTTATATTGAGAAGTTTTTATTTTCCAAGTTATTTTATTTAAAATTTCTTCTGAATATCCTTCTAATAAAATATCTTCTACTTTACATCTTTCATCTATTAGTCTATAAAGTATTTCATCTGCTAATTTATAAGAAAATCCAAGTTCACTTTCATCAGTTTGTCCTTCCCATAAATCAGCACTAGGTTTCTTATCTATTAATTCATTAGGAACTCCCATATGTCTAGATAACTCCCATATTTGAGTTTTATAAAGATCTCCTATTGGATTTATTGCTGATGCACCATCACCAAATTGAGTACTATAGCCAAGTAACATCTCAGTCTTATTTGAAGTTCCTAAAACTAAAGCTTTCTCTTTAGCTGAATAATCAAATAAAATACACATTCTTTCTCTAGCCATTCTATTACCTTTTCTTAAACCATCCATATCTGGATTCATATTAAAATAAGGTTCAACCATTGGAGTTATTTCTACTAATTCAGATCTTATTCCTAAAGCCTCTACAACTAATTTAGCATGATCTACACTTTCTTTACTAGAACATTTATATGGCATTAATATCCCAAGTACGTTTTCTGGTCCGAAAGCTTTAGCTGCTAAGTATGCAACTATTGCAGAATCAATTCCTCCAGATAATCCTAAAACTACTTTATTAAATCCTACTTTATTGGCTTCATCTTTTAAAAAATTAACTAATACTGTTTCTACTAATTCTAAATCTAGATTTAATTTATTGCTCATATAATATTCTCCTATTTGTATAGATCTTTTATTTTTTCTGCAATATCTCTATCCAGTCCAAATTTACCTAATTTACAAGCTCTATAATCTCTTAATATAGTATATGTAGCTTGTTGTACATTTAGGTTCCCACCTTTTTGTAGCATATTCATTCTTAGAGCTATCGATTCTAAAAGTCCACCTGTTACTTGATCAAAATCTTCATCTAATAATTTATATTTTTTTTGTAATACATTCTTCATTCCCATTGCTAACATTTTATCAATTAAAACACATGCAACTTCCTCTATTGGAAGTATTTCATCTCTTATTGCTCCTGAAATTGCTAAGTTGTATCCAACCTCTTCGCTTTCAAATTTAGGCCATAAAATACCTGGAGTATCTAATAATTCTAATCCCTCTTTTATTCTGATCCATTGTTTTCCTCTTGTAAATCCTGGTTTATTTCCAACACCAGCACTATTTTTACCAACTATTCTATTTATAAGTCTAGATTTTCCAACATTTGGAATACCTGCAACCATTAGTCTAGTATTTACTTTTCTTAAACCCTTTTTTAACATCTTCTCTTTTTTTTCTTTTGAAACTTTATCAATAATAGAGTATAATCCCTTCATATTCATTCCAGTTTCTGCTGATAATTCTAATACTTCATCAGCAAAGTTATTTTCTTTAAAGAATTTTTTCCAAAAATTTATCTCTTCTTTTGTTACTAAATCTGCTTTATTAATAACAATAACTCTTTTTTTATTTCTAGCAAATCCTACTATATCAGGATTCTTACTTGATAATGGTATTCTCGCATCCACTATTTCAAGAACTATATCTATTAAAGGCATATTTTCTTTTATTAAATCTTTTGTTTTTTTCATATGTCCTGGATACCAGTTTATCTTTGTCATTGCCATGTTACTTCACCTCTATTTTTCATTACCCTTTATTAGAAGAACTATCTCTCCCTTTATTGGATTTTTCGATAATTTTTCTGCTAAGTCTGTTGTTGTTCCTCTTAAGATCTCTTCATATATTTTTGTTATCTCTCTAACAATAACAACCTCTCTCACACCTATAAATGTCTCTATATCTCTAAGAGTTTTTTCTATTCTAAAAGGAGATTCAAATATTATAATTGTTCTCTCTTCTGTTGCTAAAGATTTTAAAAGAGTTTGTCTACCTTTTTTCTTTGGTAAAAATCCTTCAAAACAAAATCTTCTTGTCGAAATTCCTGCAACAGATGCTGCTGCTGTCATAGCACTAGGCCCTGGAATAGCAACTACTTTAATCCCTCTTTTTAAAGCTTCATCTACAACTTCAAATCCTGGATCTGATATACAAGGTGTTCCTGCATCAGTTACTAAAGCAATTTTATTTCCATTTTCTAGCATATTAGCTATATTAGCCACTTGATGCATTTTTGTATTTTCATCATACCTATTTACTATTTTATTTAAACCTAAATGATTTAAAAGTTTTTTAGTTACTCTTGTATCCTCTGCAAATACAAAATCAACCTCTTCTAAAGTTTTTATAGCTCTAAGAGTTATATCATCTAAATTTCCTATTGGCGTTGCTACTATATAAAGCATTTATTTTCCTTCTTTCTTATTACTATTTTTATTAAGCATTTTTGTCATCTCTAAAATAGCTCTATCCAATTGAACATCCTCTTTAGAAATCATTTTTTTAGCTTCTTTTTCACCTTTAATCTCTTTTATAATTTCATTTCTATTCTCTTTTGTTTCCTTCTCGTTAATATTAGTTACAAAACCATTAAAGAATAAGAAATCATCTTTTTCCTCTACAACAATATCTGGCTTTATTCCCACACCATTTATTGATATTTCATTTGGTGTATAATATTTTGCTATAGTTAATTTTATTCCATCTCCATCTGGTAAAGGTAATAATGTTTGTACACTTCCTTTTCCAAAACTTTTCTCACCTATTAAAATCCCTCTTTTATAGTCTTTAATTGCTCCTGCAACTATTTCTGATGCTGATGCACTTCCTTCATTTATAAGTATTATTAGTGGGAAATCACCATAATATTTACCCTCTCTATTAGCCACATCCTCTTCTCCTGTTTTTCCTCTTGTACTTACAATTTTTCCTTTTGGAATAAACATTGAAGCTATTTTAACAGCTTGTCCTAAAGCTCCACCTGGATTACTTCTTAAATCAAAAATAATTCCTTGAGCTCCATCTTTTCTTAACGTTTCTAAGTTCTTACTAACATCTTTATATACATTTTCACCAAATTGAGTTAATCTTAAATAACCAATTTTATTATTAAGCATTCTACTTTTTACATATTTCAATTGGATAATTGATCTTTTTAACTCAACATCTCTTGTTTCCTTTGCAGAATCTCTATATACCTTTAATTTAACTAATGTCCCTGGTTCTCCTTTTAAAAGTTTAACACACTCTTCACTTGTTAATTGATAAGTACTCTTTCCTGCAATTTCAACTATCTTATCCTTTGCTTTTATACCTGCTAAATATGCAGGAGTATCTTCTATTGGAGAAACAACAATTAATGGTTCATCTGCCTTTTTTTGAATAACCATTCCAACACCAGCATATTTACCTTCAATATCTTCTCTAAAACTTTCTAATTCTTCTTTTGAAAAATAATTAGAATGAGGATCATCTAATGATTCCATCATTCCTTTTAAAGCTCCTTGCATTAGTGTTTTGTTTGTAGGATCTTTTTCACCTACATGATTCTCTTTTAAAATGTTCATTATGTCAGACATCTCTTTTAACTCTCTAATGTTTGATATGAAGCCATTATCTACAGCATATGCTGATGTTGTTGTCATAAGCATACTAGATAAAAGCAGTGCTACCCCCGTATTTTTTAGCAATTTTATCATATGGCTCCTCCTAAGTTTTTTCCTAACTTTACCACATTTTCTATATTAATTTGACTGTCTTCTTCTCCAAGTTCAAATAAAGATATATATTCAACATTTCCCTTAGTTCCAGTAATAGGTGAGTAATCTAGAGCTTTTAATCTAAGCCCTGATTTTTTTGCCTCCTCTACAACTAACTCTATTGCCATTAAATGTTTTTTGCTATCTTTTACTATTCCACCCTTTTCAATATTCTCTTTCCCTACTTCAAATTGTGGCTTAATTAAAGCCATTAATTTTGTATCTTCATTAAAAAATTTAACAAGATGCTCTATTACCTTTGTTATTGATATAAAAGATACATCCATAACTATATAATCAACAGTTTTATTATCAATATCCTTTAACTCTAAATCTTTTATATGTGTATTTTCAAGAGATTTTACATTTCCATTATTTCTTAATTTCCAATCAAGTTGATTAGTTCCAACATCAACTGCATATACAAAATTTGCACCATTTTGTAATGAACAATCTGTAAATCCACCTGTAGATGATCCTACATCTAGTACAGTTTTCCCTTGAAAATCTAGGTTAAAAACTCCAACAGCTTTTTCTAATTTTAGTCCACCACGGCTTACATATTTGCATGCATCACCTTTTACTCTTATATTTGGTTCTTCATCAATTTTTATAGAAGTTCCTGGTTTGTCTATTTTTTTATCATTTACAATTACAAGTCCCGCCATAATTGCTCTTTTTGCCTTTTCTCTTGTTTCATAAAATCCCTTTTCCACAAGTAAAACATCTATTCTTTCTTTCATTAATTTCCTTCCTTTTTCTCAAAAACTTTATTATCTTCTAAGTAGTTTAAAAGAGGAATCCCTAATATTAAGTTTTCAAACCCTTCTTTATCAACAGCTTTTATTAGTTTTTCTGTTTCTCTAACTCTCTTTGTAAAGAAATCATCTCCTATAGGTATTTTTTTCTTACTTTTATAGTATCCTAATAACTGTTTTGTATTTTTTAATCTAAGCTCATGTTTTGCTCTTTTTAATCTATCTTTAATTACACCAGTAGTACAATTAAATTTTTTAGCAACATCATCTATATTCATACCTTCACTCATTAATCTTAATATTTTATCTGCTCCAATTGGATTAATTCTATGATACTTTGCAGAATACATATCTGCTCTATGAACTATATGAGCTTCTTTAGAGTTAGGTTGTATTTTTCCCCATTTTCCATGGTGTGATATTACAATATGTGTAATGTTTTTCTTTATTTTTTCATCTATTTTTAAATCTAATGCCTCTTCAATATCACCTAAAACTTTTTCTGCTTCTTTTATTATATACTCTGGTTTTTTTATCATCATCTGTGAATGAGATAATTTTTCGTCAGCTTTTCTTATACTTCCTTTACTTAAATCATGAATTATAACTCCAACAATAATTGAGAAAAACTCAATTCTTTCTCTCGCTTCTTTAAAATCTCTAAAATCTCTTCTTATCTCTTCATAAGATATTTTTAAAACATCGTAGGTATGGGTAGTTACTTTAACTCCTTGATCATCATAATGGTCTAAATCTTTTACCATTTCATGTTCTAAAAGCAATCGAACAAATTTCAATACATTACTATTTTTTGCCATTAATTTTTTCCTCTATTCTCTCTATTAGTTTTTGTCCTCTTAAACCGAAATCTTCCAATAGAATATTTCTCGAGCCATGGGGAATAGATATATTATCTAATCCTATTATATTTATTTTAATGTTTATTTTTTTCTCATTTATAAATTCCAATATTTCTGTTCCAAATCCACCTTTTTCATAAGCATCTTCAAAAGTAAATATATTTTCATATTTTGAAAATTCACTTAATATATACTTTTCATCTAAAGGTCTTATAGATGTACAACTTACAATTGTTCCATCTAAATTTTTATCTTTCAACTGATCTTTAATTTCTAATAATTCTTTTAACATAGCACCTGTTGCAAGATATAAATTATTATTTCCAGAAATAATCTCATTCCATTTACCTAATTTAAATTTAATTTTATTTTCCATTTCATAAGCTGTTCCTCTTGGAAATCTAACCACTAAAGGTCCCTCATTAAACTCTCCAGATAACTTAATAATATCTTCTAACTCTGTTCCTGTTGTTGGCGCTAATACTGTATAGTTTGGCATCCCTAAAAATATTCTCAAATCATGAATTCCTTGGTGAGTTTTTCCATCCTCTCCAACAATTCCTGCTCTATCTACTATAAATCTCACTGGTAAATTTTGTAGAGCAACATCATGAATCATTTGATCCAATGCTCTTTGAAAAAATGTAGAATATATTGCTATATATGGTTTTTTTCCAGATATTGCAAGTCCTCCTGCAAAAGTTACTGCATGTCCCTCTGCTATTCCTACATCTATACATCTATTTGGAAACTCTTTTTTAAACTTTCCAAGTCCTGTTCCTTTTATCATTGCTGCTGAAATTGCAAAGATATCCTCATCTTTTTCAGCAATCCTTACTAATTCTATACCAAAAATATTTGAATAAGTCCTATCTCCTGACTTAACTTCACCTGTTTTAGGATTAAATGGTGATATCCCATGAAATTTTTCTTTATTTTCCTCTGCTAATTGATAACCTTTTCCTTTTTCAGTTTTCACATGAATAAATACAGGCCCTTCCATCTCTTTTGCAGCTTCTAATGTTTTTACTAAATCTTCTAAATTATGTCCATCTATTACACCTAAAAATTGATAACCTAAAACCTCAGATATACTTGAAGGTAAAAAAAACTGTTTTACAGATGTTTCTATTCTTTCTAAAAAGTTTTTCACTTGATTTCCAACTTTTCCCTTACTTACAATTCCTCTTATATCATTTCTAATGCTCATATATGTATTACTAACCATTAGTCTTCCAAAAAAACTAGATAATGAACCTACATTTTTTCCAATAGACATTTCATTATCATTTAATATTACTATTATATTTTTTATATTTTCACCAATATTATTCAGCGCTTCCAATGAATTACCATTTGCTATTGATGCATCTCCCACAACTACAATTACTTTGTCCTTTGGGTTTGCTACTGCTATTCCTGCTCCAGCAGATAATGCACTTCCTGCATGTCCTGCAATAAAGAAATCATACTTGCTCTCTTTTGGATCTAAAAATGGTCCTATTCCACCTTTTGTTCTCAGTGTTTTAAAATTATTATCTCTTCCTGTTAGTAACTTGTGAACATATGATTGATGACCTACATCGAATAATAATTTATCTTTTGGTAGATTAAACACCTCATGGATTGCTTGTGTTAGCTCTACAATTCCAAGGTTTGGAGCTAAATGTCCCCCATTTTTACTTGTTGTTTCCACTAAAGTTTCTCTTATTTTTTCACTTTCTTTTTGTAACTTTTCAATGTACTCTTTGTCTAACTTCATACTATCCACCTTTAAGCTTGAATATAGCCTTTAAATAAAAAGGCCACTACTATCCCCAATACAGCCCCCACCAAAACTTCTGTAGGAGTATGCCCCAATAATTCTTTTAGTTTTCCATCATAAATTTTTTCACCAATTTTGTTTCCAAATCTATCCAATAATGTATTTAATAATCCTGCATGTTTTCCAGCAGCCCTTCTTATTCCAGCAGCATCATACATTACAACACCGGTAAAAATAAAAGATATAGCAAAAGCTACACTTTGTGTTCCATATGCTATTCCTATTGATGTTGTTAATGCTGACATTGTTGAAGAGTGGGAGCTTGGCATTCCACCAGTTTCAAATATTCTTCTTATATTTAATTTCTTATCTATAAAGATTGTTGTTACCACTTTATAGAACTGTGCAATAAACCAAGCTATAAATACTACATCTAGAATTCTATTGTCTAAAATTATGCCCTTTTCCATATTTCCCCACTCTCTCTAAATTTTATTACTTTACAGCTTTTAACTCTAAAGAAATTGTTGGTTTATCTTCATTTTCTTTAAAAAGTATTATTGTTCTTCCGATTATTCCAACTACTTCTGCATTTATTGCATCAGCTATTTGATATGCAACCTCTTTTTTATCTACTTCTGAGTTTTGAAGAATTTTCACTTTAATTAACTCTCTTGGAGTTATTGCATCTAAAATTCCATCTGCAACTTTATCAGTATATCCATCTTTTCCTATTCTACATATTGCATCTAATTTATGCGCCTTTTTTCTTAAAAATTCTCTTCTTTTACTTGTTAAATTCATTGTTTCTCCTTTATTATATTAAAATATTTTTATACATCCATTATTATTGGTAAAATCACTGGGCTTCTTTTTATTCTATTGTAGAAAAATCTACTAGCTATATCTCTAACACTATTTTTTATAATTGCCCAATCTTTAATACCTGCTTCTTCAAACTCTTTTAATTTTACTTTTATATGTTCATTTGCTTCGTTTAAAATCTCTTCAGAATCTCTCGAGTAAACAAATCCTCTTGTTACAATATCTGGACCTGAAAGTAATTTTCCTGTTTCTTTATCCAGAGCAAATACAACTATAACTACTCCGTCTTGAGATAATTGTTGTCTATCCTTTAAGACAATATGTCCTATATCTCCAACACCTAATCCGTCAACTAATGTAGCTCCTGCATTTACTTTACCTTTTATTTTTGCACTTGTTTTTGTAACTTCTACTTTACTACCATTTGTTGCAATTACTATATTGCTCTTTGGTATCCCTGTATCAATAGCTGTTTCTTTATGTGCTTTTAACATTTTAAATTCACCATGAACTGGCATAAAATGTTTTGGTCTAATTAAATTTAACATAAGCTTTTGTTCCTCTTTACTTGCATGTCCTGAAACATGTATTCCTGCTATTTTTTTAAATACAACCTCTGCATCATATTTTAATAAACTATTTATATTATTTGAAACTGCTTTTTCATTTCCAGGAATAGGAGTTGCAGATATAATTACTGTATCTCCCTCTTTTACCTTTGTATGTTTATGCATATTTTTAGCTATTCTTGATAGAGCAGCCATTGGCTCTCCTTGTGTTCCTGTACATAAAATCACTACTTTATTATCTTTATGTTTATCAACTTCTGATAATGGCATCATTATATTTTCAGGAAGCTTTAAATATCCAAGAGTTGATGCTATGTCAAATACTTTTATTAAACTTCTTCCATCAATAGCTATTTTTCTACCATGCTCATGAGCTATATTTACAATTTGCTGTAATCTATGTACATGAGATGCAAATGCAGCTATTATTATTCTACCTTTAGCCTTGTTAAATTCAACTTTAAATGCTTCACCTACAGTTTTTTCTGATGGTGTAAATCCGTCTACTTCAGAGTTAGTAGAATCTGAAAGTAATAAATCTACTCCCTCTTCACCTATTTGAGACAGTCTAGAAAAATCTACTCCCTCTCCATCAACTGGTGTTAAATCTATTTTAAAGTCTCCTGTGTACATAACTCTTCCTGCAGGTGTTGTTACAACAACTGCATATGCATCTGCAATTGAGTGAGTTACCTTTACAAACTCAACTTCAAAATATTTTCCTATTTTTATTTTATCTCTTCCTTTTACCTCTTTCATTTTAGGTGAAATTTTAGAAACTTCTCCACTATCAAATTTTGCTTTTATAAGTGCTAAAGTTAATTTCCCTCCATGAATAGGTATATTTTTATCAATTTTTTGATATAAATATGGTATAGATCCT
Source organism: uncultured Cetobacterium sp. (assembly GCF_947039425.1). Lineage (GTDB taxonomy): Bacteria > Fusobacteriota > Fusobacteriia > Fusobacteriales > Fusobacteriaceae > Cetobacterium_A. The sequence goes on from NZ_CAMQYW010000006.1 coordinate 11,824, forward strand.
ATATGATCCTCGTGTCCATGTGTTATGAATAACCCTTTTATCTTATCTTTGTTGCTTTCAATATAGCTAAAATCAGGAATTACTAAATCTATTCCTAATAGTCCGTCTCCTGGGAATGTTACTCCACAATCTACTACTATTATCTCATCTCTATATTGAATTAAAGTCATATTTTTTCCAATTTCATCAAGTCCACCTAGAGGAATCACATACATTTTTTCCTCTTTTTCAGTTTTTACAACTGCTTTTTTAGGTTCTTTTTCTAACTCTTTTACTTCTTCTACAGCATCTTCTTTTGCCTTTGGTTTTTTATATGGTTTTTTATGTTTTACAAAAGGTTTTTTTTCTCCCTCTGTCTTTACTTCTACAACTTCTACTTTTTTCTCAATATTTTCTGTTTCTTCTACTACTTCTTTTGCCTTTGGTTTTTTATATGGTTTTTTATATCTAGGCTTTTTTTTCTCTACTACCTTCTCCTTTTCAACAACATTTTCTATATTCATTTCTTCTCCTTACCGTAGTATTCTAAATATTTATCAATAAACTTTTTCGCCACCCCACCGGCCATACTACCACCACCACCGGCTCCCTCTAAAATTACAGTAAATACAACTTCAGGTTTTTTATCTGCTGGAAAATATCCTGCAATCCACGCATGAGTTTTTTTGTATTTTGTATTTTGAGCTGAACCACTTTTTGCAGCTACTGTTAGTCCTGGTGTTCGTAATTTTTTTGCCGTACCATCTTTCTTTTCAACAGTATGAATCATTGCAGTATTCAAATCATTATAATACCAACTTGGAAATTTATTATTAAACAATATTTCTGGTTTTATGTTAATTTTATCTTTACCATTTTCTAGATATTTTACAACATGAGGAACATAAGCTTTCCCTCTATTTGCTAGTCCCATATATGAAACTGCCACTTGCAAAGGTGTTGCTAAAAGATACCCTTGTCCTATTGATAGATTTATAGTATCCCCTTTATACCATCCTTGTTTAAATCTTTTATATTTCCATTTTTCACTAGGTAAAACTCCTGATTTTTCTCCATATATATCTATACCTGTTAATTTTCCATATCCAAACTCACCTGCAACTTCAACTATAGGCTCATGACCATACTCATCTGCGTACTTGTAATAGTAAGGATTTACTGACTCTACTATTGATTTATCAAAATCAACATAACCGTGTCCTCCATGTTTCCATGCCTTCCATTTCCATTTACCTATTTTATAATATCCGTTATCAAATATCTGATGTTTTGGATCTAATCCATTATTGAAAAAAGCAAAGGCTGAAAATGGCTTAAAAGTTGAACCAGAAGGATATTCCCCTGCAATGCTTTTGTTTGTTAAAGGTCTTCTTGGATCGTTAATTATACTATTCCATTCTTTTTGAGAAATTTTTGAACTAAAAGTTTTTAGAGAATATGTTGGATAACTTACCATTGTTATAATTTCACCTGTTTGTGCATCAAGTGCTATTAGTGACCCTGTTAAATCTTCATCCTTAAATATTTTTTCCATATCTCTTTGTAATCTCATATCAATAGATAAATGTAAATTATATCCAGGAACTGGATTCTTACTTTTCTCTATTTTTTGAGCCTTATTTAGTGCATTTACCTCAATATAATCATATCCTGGCTTTCCTTTCATCTGATAATCATAGACTTTTTCAACTCCATTTTTACCTATCACATCTCTTGGAGAATAACCTTTATCCTTTAGATTTTCATACTCTCTGGCTGTTATTTTCTTTACATATCCAATTGTATGAGCAGCTAAAGAATCATATATATATTTTCTCTTAGAGTAACTTTGAACCTCTAAATACGGATAATCAGTTAATTTCTCCATAAGTTTATGTGCTACTTCTAAGTCTAAATCCTCTATTAATATATTTTCTTTTGTATATGGAACTATTTCTCCATATTTTACTCTTTTCTTTAAATATTCCACTGAATAACCTGTTACATCACTCATCTCTTTTAATTGTTCTTCATTTATAGTTCTTTGATCCAAGTAAACTAATCTATAACCCAATGTATTTGTTACAATTAACTCTCCATTAGAATCATATATATTTCCTCTTTCTGCATCTACTTTTCTTAATTTAACTCTATTTCTTTTAGATAGATATTGATATTTATCTTTTTTTACAACTTGTAAGTATACCATTCTTGAGCCAAGTAAAATAAAAATTAAAACTACAAAAAGTTTATATATATCTCCTCTAAATTCAAAGCTTTTTCCTAATTTTATTCCTAAATCTCTCTTCACTTAGTAGCTCTCCTCATATAGAATAAATTAATAATAAAATAAATCAATGAAATTACTATTATCTTAACTACTATTAAGGGATCCCCAACAAAAATTTTCCACATTATTATTTGAGCAATTGAAAGAATAAAAATATTACCTAAGTTATAATCAAAATTACTAAAGTATATATAATATACAGTTATATTTATAGCTATAAATATAAAACTATATATTGGTTCACTAGAGTGTAATGATAATATTATTCCCATTAAAGGTAACAAAAACAAATTCTTTTTGTCTCTTCTGTATGATAAATATGTTAAATATGGCATTATTAAAAAACCTTTTGATGAAGTTTGGGGTAAACTATCTAATATAAAAATTAATATAATTGATATTAAATCTAGCATAAATTACTCCCTATTTTATTAGTTTATTAATACATTTATTTTATTTCTCAAATCATTGTTTTCTAACATATTTGGTATTTTTAATTCTTTAGATATCTTTAACGCAATATAATAATCATCTTTATTGTACTCTATTACTGGTTTTGATAAATCTTTCTTTTCATTTTTTAAAGAAATATTTTTATATCCTGATGCTTCTAGTTCTTTTTGTACATTTTTTGCTTGAGCAGTTGTTCCTTTTACAACTATTTTAAAATCAATATTATTTTCTTTTCCTAATATCAATACAACACTTGCTAGAGTTGGTATATTATTATCTTCTTTTATTTTAAAATATTTTTCATTTACACTCATAAGAATTTTCTCTAAATTTTCTTTATCTATTTCATTTATTTTTATTAAACTATATTCTTCATTTTTTTCATAGTTTGCTGCTGTATATGTTAAATCACTTAGATTCTCTTTTAAATTTTCACCTGTTTTTCTAGCATATCCACCAATACCATTGGCATTTAATATGTCTACTACTAAATTTTGAGAATTTTTCAATTCTCCACCATAAAGGTCTGAAAAAAGTGATTGTGTTCCTGAAGTTAAAATATACTTTTTATCATCTATAACCATTTCAGGAATATTTCTTGCATTTTTTACATTTAGTGAAATATCACTATATTTCATTACTTTATAATTTGATATTTTCTCTGGTAAAAAACTATTTATAGAATTTAAAACTAATTCATAATTTTTAGAATTAACTAAATCTTTTATTGTCGTATCTTTATCCACTTGTACATCAAATGGAATCTTTATAGCAAGTTTATCTTCATAAACTACAATAACATTATTTTTTCCTATAATAGCATATCTACTCCAGTTTTCTAAATTTTTATTTGTTTTATTTAAATTATATGCTAAAAATATACCTAATAGTACAATTGCTATTAATCCTAATAATAAACTTCCAAAAGCACTTGCATTTTTTTTTCTTTTAATTCTTGATTCCCTCTTCATTTCCAATTAGTAGCTCCTTTTCTAATTTTGAAATTTCAATTTTTTTAAGTTCATTAACTTGAGATATTGAATTTAATGTTTTTACTCTTAAATAGTTTTCAGTATAACCATATGAACAACCATCTTCTTTTATCTCTTCAACTAGAACTTCTAGTTCTTTTCCAATATATTTTTCTCTTCTATTAATAGCCATTTCATGTCTTAATTCATTTAATTTTTCAGCTCTTTTTTTCTTTACTGTTCCATCTATCTTATCTGTAAATGTACTAGCTAGTGTATTTTCTCTATCAGAGTATTGAAATACATGTAAATCTGAAAATCCTATTTTCTTAATTAAACTATATGTATTTTCAAACATCTCATCTGTTTCACCAGGGAATCCAACTATAACATCTGCTGTATATTCCATTTTTTCAATATTATTTCTAAGAGCCATTAATCTATCTTCTATTAAGCTAGCTCCATATTTTCTTCTCATTCTCTCTAACACGTTATCATCACAAGATTGAAGTGAAATATGAAGATGAGGCATTAATTTTTTATTATTTTTCATAAGTTCAATAAATTCATCTGAAATTTTATCTGGATACATTGACCCTATTCTAACTCTCTCTACTCCTTCTCTCTCTAAAACTTTTTCAAGAAGTATTTCTAAATTTAAATCATCTTTTAAATCTTCTCCATAGGCACCTAAATTTATTCCAATTATTATAAACTCTTTAAATCCCTCTTTTGTTAAAACATCAACTTCTTTACAAATACTTTCTAGAGAACGAGATCTGCTTTTTCCTCTTCCAAAAGGAATTTTGCAGTACGAACAGAAATTATTACATCCATCTTGAATTTTTATATAAGCTCTAGACATCTCTCTCAATGTTGCGAACTCATACTCTTCATACTCTCTATCTTCAAATATATTTTCTGATAATATTTTGCTTTTTTTATTTTCAATATCTTTTATAAATTCAACAAGACCACTTTTATTACTATTTCCAACAACAAAATCTATCTCTTCTATTTCAAGAAGTTCCTTTGAGTTTGTTTGAGCATAGCATCCTGTCACAATTACAACTGATTTTGGATTTAATTTTTTTGCTCTTCTTAATATATTTCTTGTTTTTTTATCTGCAACACTTGTTACTGTACAAGAGTTTACAATATAAATATCTGCACTATTTTCAAATGATTCCTCTTCATAACCAATTTTTACCAATTGATTTTTTATACTTTCACTTTCATACTGATTAACTTTACATCCTAAAGTATAGAAAGCAACTTTTTTTCCATTAAAACTCATTGACTAATATTCCTCCTACTATAATCGAGGCTGTTTCCGCTCTTAAAATTCTTCTCCCTAAAGAAACAGGTGTTACACCTTTACTTTTTAAAAACTCAATTTCCTCTGTATCAAATCCCCCTTCTGGGCCAATTATATAGATTACTCTTTTGGGTTTTTCTTTTAATTTATTTAAAATACTTCTTAAAGAGTTATCTCCTTCACATTCATATGGAACAACAGCTAAGTCATATTTTGAAAAATCAATATCACTTAATTTTTGAGGCTCTCTAATATCCATCATTTTTACAGCTTGACACTGTTTTATTGCTTCTTTTGCTGTTAAATCCCATTTTTCTTTTTTCTCTGTTAATTTTACAACTCCTCTTTTAGTAACTAGTGGAAGTATTCTTGTTACTCCAATCTCTGTTAATTTTTGAATTGTAAGATCCATTTTATCATTTTTAAGAATTCCAATAGCTGCATCTATTTCTACTTCTGTCGAGTATTCATCCTCTTTTTTTTCTAAAATTTTAACTTCTATTATTTTTTTCTCAATTGTTAAGATTTCACAAATATATTCATAAGTTCCATCAACAACTCTAATTACTTCTCCTACCTTTACTCTAAAGGCATTTTTCAAATGATTCACATCATTTTTATCTGTAATTTCTATTATTTCACTACCAATATTTTCTTCTGATATTATAACACTTATCACATCAAACTCCTATATCATATCCTTATTTTTTATTAATTCCGCTAATGTTGTATCTTCAAGTATTTTAGTCATTGCCATATCTAATTTACTCCAAATACACATTGTTGAACATTTATCTTCTACACAAGTACAATTTTTATCTTTATTATTTTCATTACAATCTATTACTTTAACTTCTTCTTCTAAAATTTTATAAAGATCATGAAGGGTTATATCTTCTGGATTAACAGATAATTTATATCCACCATTTGGACCTCTTTTCCCCTCAATAATTTTTTCATTTTTTAATTTAAATAAAATTTGTTCTAAATATTGAACTGAAATATCTTCTGATTCTGATATCTCTTTTATTCTTGCTAGTTTACCATTTTGACTTGCATCTGCAATATATACTAAAGCCTTCATTCCGTATCTTACTTTTGTACTTATTTTCATCCATCCTACTCCTTTACTTGAAAATGACTATAAGCTTTTTCAGTGACCATTCTACCCCTACTTGTTCTTTTAATATAGCCAATTTTTACTAAATATGGTTCATATACTTCCTCTATAGTTCTTCTATCTTCACCTAACATTAAAGCTAATGTTTCTACTCCTACAGGACCTCCCCCGTAATTTTCAATTATTGATACTATTATATCTCTATCAAGTTCATCTAGCCCCTGTTCATCAACACCTAAAATCTTTAAAGCCTTCACTGCTACTTCTCTATTAATAATACCATTTCCTTTTATTTCAGAGTAATCTCTCACTCTTTTTAACAGTCTATTAGCTATTCTAGGAGTTCCTCTACTTCTAAGGGCAATCTCTTTTGCTCCATCATCTTCAACTTTTACACCTAGAACAGCTCCACCTCTTTTAACTATTCCTTCAAGTTCAACTTCATTATAATAATCCATCCTATGAACTACTCCAAATCTATCTCTTAAAGGAGAACTTAAAAGGCCCGCTCTTGTTGTTGCACCTATTAAAGTAAATGATGGCAACTCTATTCTTATTGAACGAGCTGATGGGCCCTTTCCAATAATTATATCTAACTCTCCATCTTCCATTGCTGGATACAAAATCTCTTCCACTGATGTATTTAATCTATGTATTTCATCAATAAATAATATATCATTTTCTTCTAAAGATGTAAGAATAGCTGCTAAGTCTCCAGCCTTATCAAGAATTGGTCCTGAGGTTACTTTAAAATTTACTTCCATCTCTGTTGCTATTACTCCTGCAAGAGTGGTTTTCCCAAGTCCAGGTGGACCATATAATAAAACATGATCAATACACCCTCCTCTTCTTTTAGCAGCTTCTATAAATATACTCATCTTCTCTTTTAATGATTCTTGTCCAATGTACTCAACCAATCTTTTAGGTCTTAAGCTCTTTTGATTTTCACTTTCAAAATCAAACTCCTCATTTGAGACTATTCTCTCCATCACATCTCCTTAAACTAAAACTGCTATTATAAATTGTGCTATTCCTATAAGTCCACCTAAAATAGCTCCTACTATCTCTATATGTTTTAACTCTTTTTTTGCAAGAGAGAAAATTATCCCCTCAAGTTCTTCTAGTGAAAATGCATCCACTTTCTCCACTATTATCTCTTTAAAATCCACATTTTTTTCTAACGTTGTAAATAATAACTCTATTATTTGATCTTTATTTTCCATTATAGTATCTCTTATTGAATCTTTTATTTTATTTAAAGTTGATTCATTTAAAAACATTGCAAGCATTGGAAATTTAGAAGATATCTCTTTAGCTAATTTTGCCTCTAATATATTATCGATAACCCTCTCCATCTCTTCTTCTATCTCTGCATTTTCTAATTTTTTCATAATATCATCTAAAGAAATCAATTCACTTTGAATTGTTTCAGCTAAAGATAACCCTATCTCATGTTTTCTTTTTGGAATCAATCCTTGAATTTTGAAAAAAAATAAATTTATTTCTTTATATGGTCTAAACAACATTTTTATTGCAACATAATTTGTAATCCACCCAATTAACGATCCAATTACAACTAAAAGTATAGCTTTTATTAACATTTTACCCACCCTTTTAAATTCTTTATCATTTTTATAAGTTATTATTTATTATACCATTTTATATTTATATATCCAATAGTTTTTTTGTCCTTAATCCCTTGGAAAATATGTCTTTTTATTAATTTTTCTTGTATTATTTTTTATCTATGCTATAATACTTTAAAATTAATTAAAGGAGGATTGTATGAAGCAACAAAAACAATTCAATAGAAATTCATATTACTATTATTATATAAATTAGGATTGGTATTTTTGTTTCATTCAAAAATCACGAATCCATTTTTGATTTACTAATAATAGTAAAATGGATTCAATGCATAAACTGTTTATACAGCCTGTGGATAATCCACAGGCTTTTTTTATTTTAAATTTTAGGAGGGGTCTTATGAATTTTTTAGAATCTATTGTTAATTTTTTAAATTCCATTCTTTGGGGTAAAAATCTTCTTGTTGTTTTGCTTTTATCCACTGGTGTCTTTTTCACATTTAAAACAAAATTTGTTCAACTTCGTTTTTTAAAACATATGTTTTTTTTATTAACTGAAAAAAATAATGAAAACAACGGTAATTTATCTCCATTCCAAGCTTTTTGTGTTAGTACTGCTACAAGAGTCGGTGCAGGTAATCTAGTTGGTGTTGTTAGTGCTATCTCAATTGGTGGAGCTGGAGCAGTTTTTTGGATGTGGGTTGTTGCCTTTCTAGGAGCTGCTACTGCTTTCATGGAAACTACCATTGCTATTATTTTTAGAGAAAAAGATGAAAACGGACATTTTATTGGTGGTCCTAGTTTCTTTTTAAAAAATGGACTTAATAAAAAAGTTGCTGGAGTTTGTTTCGTAATTTCTGGAATTATTTGCTGGGCAGGGGTTCTTCAGGTTGTATCAAACTCTGTAACAGAATCTTTTAAAGTTGCTTTTAATTTTAATCCTCTTTATATATCTATTTTACTAGTTATTCTTTCTGCTCTATCTATTTTTGGTAAAAGAAATACAACAGCTAAAATTTTAGACAAAATAGTTCCCGTTATGGCTGTTCTTTATTTAATTATAGTATTTTTTATACTAATAAAAAACTTTAATACTCTTCCACTAGTTCTTTCTAATATAGTTTCTGAAGCTTTTGGATTAAGACAAGGTATTGGAGGGGCTATCGGAGCCGTTATAATGCAAGGAGTTAAAAGAGGTTTGTTTTCTAATGAAGCTGGAACTGGTTCAGCTCCTTGTGCTGCTGCTAGTGCTAATGTTCATCATCCTGTTCAACAAGGTCTTATTCAAAGCTTAGGTGTATTTGTTGATACCTTTATTATTTGTACAGCTACAGCTTTAGTAATTCTATTAAGTAAGGAATCTTTTTTAACTGATTTTTCTGGAATGAAACTTTTACAAACAGCGTTTAATTATCATTTAGGTTCTACTTTTGGAGAGATTTTTGTCGCTATTATTTTATTTTTATTTTGCTTTTCAACACTACTAGGTATTTGTTTTTATGGGGAAGTCAACATTAAATTTTTAACTAATAAAATTGTTGGACAAAATATTTTTAAAATTTTTGCTCTATCTATGATATTTATTGGTGGAGTTCAACAAAATATTTTCATGTGGAATTTATCAGATTTAGGATTAGCTCTTATGACAATAGTTAATTTATACGGAGTATTCCCTCTCTCTGGTTTTGCTTTAGATTCCCTTAAAGATTACGAGAAAAAATTTATTAAATTAAAAATATAAAAAAATAGTAGGATTGAAATTCAATCCTACTATTTTATTTAAAATATATAACCTATTTTTAAACCCATTGTTATTTCATTACTTTCTGTATTTGTTTTATAATTTCCTTCTATTCCATATAAAATTCCATTTTTTCTTTCAACATCATAATTTAAACTTAATTTAATTCCATATTTTCTTTCTTTATCTCCTAATATTTCAAAAGATGAAGATGAATTATTTATTTTTCCAACTAAATTTTTATTCTCATAACCTACTAGCCCATATGTTCCATACAATCCACCCTTTAATCTATTAACGCTTTCTTTTCCATATAGTTTTTTACTTAAATCTATTCCAAACTCTCCATCTAAGTAATCAAAATTTTCTTTAGCAACTTCCATTCCTAATAATTTGTTGTTTTCCTCAACCTTACCTTGATTTATAACTGTATATGTTAACGTACCTTTAACTCCTAATTCCATCCCATCAGATATTTTATAATTATATATTAACCCAGTATATAAATTTCCACTATTTGTCTTTGATTTTCCCTGAAAATCAAATTTTTGATAATTATTTTCCCATTTTCTTTGAATTTTATATTCTCCATATTGAATTCCTAATCCACTTATCATCTTCAAGTTGTTGCTCAATTTTTTATCTCCATAAGCTCCTAAGTACATACTCTGTCCTTTAATTTTTGAATCTGTTGAAATTTTATCTAATTTATTATTTTTTATTTCAGAATAACTTGAACTTCCTCCACCAAAAACAAATCCTCCTCTTAAAGTATCATTTAATTTTACATTATAGATTCCATATCCACTATTTATAGTTCCTTTAAACTCTCCTTCTACAACTCTTGTTGATAAATATCCTCCAACTGCCATTTTATCTTTATTATCAAATATTTGTCCATTATTAAATGGTATAGTAGAAAAAATGTCAATTTGATCTTTAGCAACTTTATTTAATTTTGAGTATATGTTATTCTCTCTTAATTCATTTAATAAAATTTTCAACTCTTTTAGAGATTCTGCCTCTCTTATTCCACCATTTAATGTTTTTTTATTTGTAAATGTTAATGTCTCTGCTAAACTACCTAAACTATTAGAATTCTTAATACTCTGATAAACTATATTTTCATTTTCATTTAAACCTTTTATGTTATTTTTCAATTTTATACTTAATAATGTATTTCCATTTTCATCTTTTTGTGGTAATTCTTTTATTTCATGAGCTATTGAATCTGAATCAACACGAAGTTTTCCTACTACATAAGGTTCATCTTTCCAATTACTATATGAGTCTAAATTTCTAGATTTATATTGTAAATCTCTTCCCATATTAATAATCTCATCTTTATCTAATTTACTTACCATTAATTCTACTCCAAAGTTTTCTTCTCCTAAAAGTTTTCCTCTCATTGAACTTGGATTAGTAAATGCTATATTTTTGTCTGATTTTCTAAAAACATGCTGATATAATTCTCCATTTTTATTTCTTTTAGTTTTATCTATATCCAGTGCTAATGAGTTTTTTCCAGAAATAGATGGTTGTTTTTCACTAGCTACTTGACCACCTGCAGCTATTATCTCATTTATATTATGCAGTTCTGCATATGGACCTAATATAATATTTGTTCCATATTTCCCTGTTCCTTGTTGTTGAATTTCAAGAACATTATAACCATCTCCTAAATCTATAATTCCATCAACTCTACCATTTCCTCTAAATTCAATTTTTTTCCCAATTTTTACAATAGCTAAATCTTTTGCAGCTACTACTTTATCCTTCCATTCTCCATTACCTTTTTTTAATTTTATCTCATTTTTTTTCAAATCAATTGCAACTTCTGCATATTTTCTAGCTAATTTCTCCTCTTCTTTTGATAAAGTTTTCATTTTATTCTCATTAATTCCAGAAAAAGGATCATAATAATTTTTAAAAATACTATATTTCAAATATCTATCCGCAAATTTATTTGTAATTTCTTCTTTTTCATTACTTAAATCTTCAATTTCTTTTTTTAATTTAACTATATTATCTTTAAAATCTATTATTTCTTTTTCATATTTCCCATTTTTTTCAAAAGGTTTTACCCATTTATCATTAAACTCTTTCTCTGACAATTCCATCTTATCTTTTTCTAATTCGTTTATTTGTTTTTTATATTCACTATTATTAATTCTAAATCTTTCTTTAGAATTTACTTTATCTTCTAAATAAATATCTTTAGAATTTGTCAGTAATACTTTACCTCTATTTTGTTCCACTTGATCTTCATAAGGTTCATAAACATATATCTTTGTATTGATTATATCTTTTATTCCTAATCCGTCATACTCTCTAGTACTAATTGGTTCTAAACTCCATAAAACTTTCCAATCTTTTCCATTTTCTCTAATAAATAAATCTCCTTTTTTTACAATTGTATCTTTATTATTTTCTTTTAATTTTTTTTGTAAAAATAATAAAATATCTTCTCTTGATTTATTTTTAATATTTTTTTCATAATCATCTACTGACATTCTATAGTCTGAATTTTTTTTATTTTTTAAACTTTTATATTCACCTTCAATAGAATAATTAGTATTATTTTTTTCTTTTTCTTTTCTTTTATTAAATTCTTTTGAATTTGTAAAAATTATATTATTTATAGTATTTCCATTTCCAAAATAAAATCTTTTAATACTTCCCTTATGAACGTATGGTAATTCAATACTTTTTGTTTTATCTATATTGCCTTTTATTTCTCTATTTTTTTCACCACTCTTTATTTCTAAATTTTCATAAACATTATTAAGAGTAATAAAATCATTTTTATCATATCCTCCTGTTATTTTAGTTAAGTCCTCTGTTGGAGTTCCAATACCTGTATATTGTGCAATTGGAACAATATTTAGCTCTCCAACATTTGCCTCAGATTTATCATCATCTTCAACTATTACTTTCCCTTCTTTTCCTTTTTGTCTATCTATTTCATTTATTATTTTTAACATATCTTTATATGCTGATTTTTCAATAACTTCATCTTTAAGTTGCTTATACGGATATTTTACTCCATATGAATTTATACTTCCTAATATTCCTATTAATGATATTAATAATAATTTTTCTTTCATGCTATCCTCCCTTTAAACTCACTAAAACTTAACATTCAAACTTAAATAATAATTTCTTTCTGGTGCTGGAACTGCTTCTATAGAAGTTTCTCTTAAGTTATATTCTGTTGAAGTTAAGTTTTTTATTCCTGCTTTAACTGAAGAATACTCATCTAATTTATATGTCACTGCCACATCTGTAACTCCATAACCATTTATTTTAAATTTCATAGTTTTATCTGTATCTGTCATCTCTCTTGCCTCTTTACTAGTTATATAGATATATGACCCTGATAGAGCTAATTTTTCTGTAAATTTATATTTTGCTCCTAAAGTTATTTTGGCCTTAGGTACTAGTGGTATTTTATCTCCTTTTTTTATTTGAGCACTTTCATTTCCTTTTAATGTCTTCGCATCTATTAAAGTAACTGATTGATTAAATTCAAATTTTTCAAAAACTTGATCTGCCTCTGCTTCTATTCCCATTCTTCTTGTCTTACCTATATTTTTATACTGCCATCTTTTTATAGCTGGATTTGTTACTCCTGATTGTAATAAAACTATTTCATCTGTTGTATCTGTTACAAAAAAAGCTAAACTAACATATGAGTTATTAATATAATCTCGAATTCCTAATTCAATTGTATCTGTTGTCTCTGCTTTTAAATTATTATCAACATAAATTGAAGCAACATTTACATATGGTGCACTCATAAAAGCATTTGGATCTTTATTATTTTTTGTTGTTTCCAACTGCGGATCTTGAATTTTATCTGTTAACTGGGATGGAAATGGTGTAACAAAACCTCTCTCATATCTTGCATAAACATTTCCCAAATCACTATATTTATACATTGTTCCAATTTCGCCAGCATAATTTTCCATACTTCTATTCGTTTCTATACTTTGATCCTTTGGTTTTACCATAGGCATTGTATTAGGACCATTTTTACGACTACCTTCGTATTCTGTAAATTCTCCTCTAATTCCTGTTGTTATATTCCACTTATCATTTAATTCATATTTATTAAAAATATAAACTCCATGTGATTTTTTACTTAAATTAATTTTAACTTGATTCGTTATTCCTCTAATTTCATCCTGTCTTAAAGTCATATGTGTATTACCGTCATAATAAGACTTTATTGTATGTGAACTAACTTTTGAATTTCTATTAATTTTAGCTTCTGTATAATCATATCCTATTAAAGCTTCTCCATTATCATATTCATATTTTCCTCTTAATTTAATTCCATCTTTTTGCTCTTTAAATTTTGCTTTCATTTTAGATTTTACATCATAAAAATAAGTTTTTTGACTAGATGTTGCCTCTTCTTTTTTCAATGCATTTGTTAATTCAATAGTTACATCATCTAAGCTCTCTGTATTTAAATCTCGATTTTGTTTTTGTCTAAATAAAGTTGAAGTTAATGTTAATTTATCTGTAGGTTTAAATTGATAATCAAAAGTATAATTGTCTGATTTTGTTTTTACATCTAGATCTTTTCCACTTTCTTTTCTATTAGAAGAAAGAATTTTTTTAGTAACCTCTGTTGTTCCATCATTTGTTTCATTCCCAGTTCTTCCTTGTAATCTAATTCTATTTTTTTCATTTATTTTGTAATCAAATCCACCTTGAAAAATTTTATTATCTTTTTGTTCAAGTTCTCTATATCCTTCACTATTTAGATATTTAAACCCATAACTTACATATAAATTTTTATTAAGATTATATCCTCCAGCAAGACCTAAGCTTTTATTATCAAAAGATCCTGCACTTAAATCCATAAGAAAATTATTTTTAGTTGCACTTGAATTTGTAGATATATTTACTACTCCTCCAACCGTTCCACTTCCATATAGAGTTGCCCCTCCTCCTGGAATAATTTCTATTTTTCTTATTGATTCAACTGGTATTGAATTTATTGGTAGACTTGCCATAGCTGATTCTGTTGGATTTATTGATACTCCATCTATTAGTACTTTTACTCTACTTAAGGATTTTTCACCACTTCCCCTCATATCTATTCTTGGTCCAAATGGTGTATTTTGTATTATTATTCCTGGAGCATCTTGTAAAACTTCTTCTACATTTTGATATTTTTTTTCTTGAATTTGTTCTTCAGTAATAATAAACGTATTTTTATTCTGTGTAATTGTTGTTGAACTTTCAATATCTCTTCTTGAAACAATATTTGACTCCTCTAAGTTTACATTCCCTATATCTTCCCCGTATAAACTTGAACAAGCTAAAATGCTAACTAGTAATAATTTTTTTTTCATATATTTCCTCCCATATATCATTCTCTTAAAGAATACCCTCTAATATTTTGTGTGTCAAATTATTTTTAACACAATGTTTGGTATGCTTTATAAATAAATGCATACATTTCGTGTAGCTTTTATTATTTTTTGTGTTATTTCTAGATGTATTTATATAAAAAGAATTATAATGAAATTTTTATTCAAACAAATAAAAAAAAGCAAAATTAAAATATTTTTAATTTTGCTTTTTTATTCTTCTACTATTCTTCCTCTTCCCTCTTTTTTAGCTCTATACAAAGCTTTATCAACTCGATTAAAGTTATGAAGAATGCTTTTATCATATTCTAAATCTATAACTCCAATACTTGATGATAAATATATTGTCTTTATTTTTTTATTTTTTATCTTTGCATTTATTTCCTCTAATTTTTTTATTACATCTTTTTGGGATTTTATAATTAATGCAAATTCATCTCCACCAATTCTGTAAACTTCATCAATATTACTTTCTTTAATAATTTCAGCAACCTCTTTTAAAGCTATATCTCCTACTGAATGTCCCCATTCATTATTTAATTCTCTTAAAAAATCTAAATCTAAAAGAATAAGTTTATAATCTCCTAATCTTTTTTTAAAAATATCCATTATTTTCTTATCATAACCTCTTCTATTTCCTAGTCCAGTTAAGTTATCTAAATAAGCTTTTTCCATTTCTAATTTTTCAAAAGTAATATCCTTTATTATGCAAGAAATCAAAAAATCTCCTTCTATTTTAACTTTATTTTTTGTTACTTTAAAATGTCTTCCTCTATCTTCAGCTTCCTCTATAAAAAACCCATTTTCTAAAGTGATTTCATCACTTTTTCTCCAATTATTACAAAACTCTTTAGGAAAAATATCTAAATCAGATTTACCTATTAAATCTATTTTTTTCATTCCAACATAATTGCAATAAGATTTATTTGCATAAACATATATATAATCTTTATTCTTATAAAATATATAGTCATCTAAAGTATCCAGTATTTCATCTATCAATCTTCTACTAGATATTAATATTTCTTTTTCGGTTTTCATTTTATAAATTTCTAAGTAAATAAATCTATCATTATCTTTATTTATACCTTTAAGTTCTAAAGACATCTCTACTTTAGTTTTTTCTCCATTTAAATATCCTTCATATTCTAATTTTTCTATAGATATATTTTTTAACTTTCCATCCATTATTTTTTTTAAATTTATTCTCATATTACATTTTGAACATTTTGTAGTTTCCATACACCTTTTTTTTTCTTCCATTTGATATAAGCATTCTAAAAACTCTCCACATCTTTCTTTTGTACCTTTATTAAAAATATTTTGGATTATATTATTAACATAAATAACTTCAAACTTATTATCTAAGATGAGTATTCCATTTTTGTGTTCATCTAAAATTCCTTTATACATAATAATCCCCTTCCCAAAAAATAAGGAGAAAAACAATAATTGCTCTTCTCCTTTATTATTAACTATTTTGCGTATTCTACTGCTCTTGTTTCTCTCATTATTGTAACTTTTATTTGTCCAGGGTATTGCATTGATTCCTCTATTTTCTTAGCTACATCTCTTGCCATTTTAGTAGCTGCATCGTCTGATACAACCTCAGGATTTATTACAATTCTAATCTCTCTTCCAGCTTGAATTGCATATGATGATTCCACTCCATCAAATGATGTTGCAATCTCTTCTAATCCTTCTAATCTTTTTAAGTATGTAGAAAGTGTTTCTCTTCTTGCCCCTGGTCTTGATGCTGATATTGCATCTGAAGCCTGAACTAAAACAGCCTCAACAGTTTCAAATTCAACTTCATTATGGTGAGCCATTACTGCATTAATTACATTTTGTTTCTCTCCAAATTTCTTTAAGAACTCTCCACCTATTAATGCATGTGATGCTTCAATATCATGCTCTAATACTTTACCTACATCATGTAAAAGTCCTGCTCTTTTAGCAAGTTTTGTATCTGCTCCTATTTCAGCTGCTAAGTTTCCAGCTAATTTAGCTACTTCTATTGAGTGTGTTAAAACATTTTGACCATAACTTGTTCTATATTTTAATTTTCCTAAAGTTCTTATAATTTCCATATGCATTCCTGGAATTCCTAACTCTAGTAATGCTTGTTCTCCAGCTTCAACTATATCTTTATCTATCTCTTTTCTTGCCTTATTTACAACTTCTTCAATTTTACCTGGATGAATTCTTCCGTCATTTATCAGTTTTTCAATTGCTCTTCTAGCTACTTCTCTTTTTACACCATCAAAACTTGAAAGAACTACAGCTTCTGGAGTGTCATCAATTATAATATCTACTCCCGTTA
Organism: uncultured Cetobacterium sp.; assembly: GCF_947039425.1. GTDB lineage: Bacteria > Fusobacteriota > Fusobacteriia > Fusobacteriales > Fusobacteriaceae > Cetobacterium_A. The sequence continues at coordinate 28,992 of NZ_CAMQYW010000006.1, forward strand.
AAGCTTCAATTGCTCTAATATTTCTTCCTTCTCTTCCGATTATTCTACCTTTCATTTCATCATTTGGTAGATTAACAACTGATACCGTTGCATCAGCAACAAACTCAGAAGATGCTTTTCCTATAGCTGTTGATAGAATTCTTTTTGAAATTCTTTCTTTTTCATCTTCCATTTTGTTTTCAAACTCTCTAATTGCAAGAGCAGTTTCATGCACTAAATCATCTCTTAATCTGGAAATCAACATATCTTTAGCTTCATTTTTTGTCATTTCAGATATTTTTTCTAATACTTCTTCTTGAGAAACTTTTATTTGTTCAATCTCTTCTTTTCTATTATCTAACTCATGATTAATATCTTCTAATTCAGAAGCTCTAATTTCAACTTTTTCTATTTTTGACTCTAAAGTTTCCTCTTTTTTAGCTAATCTCGATTCTTTTTGTAGAAGCTCATTTTTAGCTATTTTTATATCTTTTTCTGCTTCTTCTTTTAGGTTATATACTGTTTCTTTAGCTTTTATTTCTATTTCTTTCCCTTTTGCAATAGCTTCTTTTTCTGCTCTTTCAAGTATATCTTTTGCTTTTATTTTCGCTTTTAATCTATCATCTTCTAAATTATTTAGTTCTTCTATCTTTTTATCTATTGTTGACTTTTTATACATTGTTGAAAAAACAATGGCTACACCTACTATAGCAAGCCCTATGCCCAACATTAAGTTCATAACTTCTCCTTTTTTTCATCTTATTTAAAGCTATTTAAAGCCTCTTGCTCTGTTGAATAAATTTCAAATAATTCATCCAATCCTATCATTTCAAATATTGTTTTTATGTGGTCATTTAAAGCCACTAACTTTATATCTCCACCTAATTCTCTAACTATTCTTAATTTCCCTCTTAATATTCCCATTGCTAAACTGTTTATATGTACTAATTCTTCAAAATCTATTATGAATTTAGTTACATCCATTTCAATTTGTTTCGCTATTTTTTCTTTTAATTTAGGTGCAACTAGTGCATCTAATTCACCTTGTACTTTTATTATTCTCACATCATCAATACTTTTTTCTATTATCTCAAAATTTGTAGTCATCTTAGACTCCCTCCCTAATTTTTTTCTCTACTTTTATCTTTGTACCGTTTATTTTTTTTTCTATTTTAAAATTATCTGCCATTGCTCTGGCTAAAAAAATACCCATTCCACCTTCATCTTTGCTAATCTTTTCTTCATCAAAACCAACACCATTGTCTTCTACTACTAAATGTATTATATCATCATTCTTTTGAAGTTCTATTATTATATCGCCTGTTTTATATTCATATCCATGTTCTACTACATTAGTAGCTAGTTCATCTACTATTGAAAGTATTTTCATGACATCTTCTGCATTAACATTGTGATGTTCTAAATATGTTTTCGTCATTGCTCTAATAATAGAAAGATTTTTTAAAGAGGATGGAACATACAGTTTTACCACATTCTGCATAATTTCACCTTCCCTCTATAAATTTTACTATTCTCCATTTTCCATCTAAATACTTATATTGCAGGTTATAATATAACATGTTTTCTCCATATCTAATTCCAACAATATTTTTTCCTGTTCTATTTTCAACCGTTGGTGGAGTGAAGTAAAATTTAACTTTTGACAAGTCATACCTACTTAATTCATCCATTACATATTTCCCTTTAATAGGCATATCTAGAGTGTTTTTAAGTGTTTCTAATTTATTATTTTCCAAATCTTTTTGAATAAGCTCTATCTTTGAAACTAGCTTTTTTTTCAATTCTGCACCATTATTTAAACTTTTCTTATCCATATTTGAACAAGAAGCAGTCAAAATAGCTAAAAATACGACACAAAACTTCTTAATCATTCAACCATTCCTTTCAAGGCTTTTCTGTACAATGATACCATACGAACACTTTTTTATCAAGACTATTATTTTTCAAACTTCATTCAAAATACAGTATTCTCAATGGTTTATAGCTCTTTATATTTATTTAATATATCATCATATATTTCTTCTTGACTCATTTCATCTAAATTATACCATACATACTCATGATCATTTTTAAACCAAGTAAATTGTCTCTTTGCATATCTTCTTGAATTTTGCTTTATTTGATCTACAGCTTCATCTATAGAAATCTGTCCATCGATATAATTAATTAATTCAGTATAACCTATAATATTTATTTTTCTTAATCTCTCACCATAAATATTATACAACTTTTTAACTTCTTCTAGCAAACCATTTTCCATCATAATTTCAACTCTTTGATCTATTCTTTTATAAAGATGTTCTCTATCTCTTTCTAAACATACCTTCAAAAATTTAAAATTATTTCCTTTTATATTTTTTTTAGATAAAATAGAAAACTTTTCTCCTGTTTGATAATAAACTTCCAAAGCTCTTTCTACTCTTCTCTTATTATTAGGATGAATATCTCTAGCTCCTTCTGGATCCACTTTTTCTAGTTCACTAAAAAGATCATCCCCTGATCTTGCCATTAACTTTTCTCGTATTTCTAAATTGCTTTCAGGTAAACAAGATAATCCTCTTACAACTGAATCAATATATAATCCTGTTCCTCCTACTAAAATTACATTTTCATTTTCAATTTTAGAAAGAATTTTATCAACCTCTCTTTGAAAATCACCAACACTATATTTTTTAATAGGTTCTATTATATCTATCATATAGTGATGTATCTCTTGAGCTTCTTCTATAGTAACTTTGGCTGTTCCTATATCCATACCTTTATAAACTTGAGCAGAATCTGTTGATATTATTTGAGCATTTAAAACCTTTGCCAATTTTATTGATAATTCTGTTTTCCCTACTCCAGTTGGTCCTGCTATTACGATTCCCTTCAAACTATCACCTCTTAAATATTTATAATTTATTGCTAAAAAAAGCTGAACCTTCTGGCCCAGCTTTAAATTTTACTAGTCAACAAAATCAAATTCAGTATCTGCAATTCTTATTGTATCTCCGTTTTCAACTCCAGCATTTCTCAATGCTTCTTCTAATCCTAGAGTTCTAAGCATATGTAAGAACATTATTACTGATTCCTCATCATGAGTAATTATATATTTACCTAATATTCCATCAACTATAGAACCATCAACATTAAACACTCCATCTTCATCTTGTGTTACCATAAACGGTTCTTTTGTAGATCTATTAGCTTTTAACACTTCAAATATATCTGCTTCTTCTTCTAATTCTTCTCTTACTGTTTTTTCAAGCTCATGCCACGTATCATTTAATACTTCTTTAAGTCCATCTCCAAGTATAACAGAAATAGGGTATACTTTATGCCCTTGATCTTCAACATGTTTTTTAAAAGCTTCATATTTTTCCATATCCCAAATTAGATCCATTTTATTAGCTAAAACCATTTGATTTTTACCTGCTAACCTTTCACTAAATCTTCTTAATTCATTATTTATTTTTTCAAAATCTTCAATAGGATCTCTTCCTTCAATTCCAGCCACATCTACAATATGATATATCATTTTACATCTTTCTATATGTCTTAAGAATTTATGTCCTAATCCTACTCCTTCATGTGCTCCCTCTATTAATCCAGGAATATCTGCAACAACAAATGATCTTTCCTCTCCTAATCTTACTACTCCAAGTTTAGGTTCTAGTGTTGTAAAGTGATAACTTCCAACCTTAGATTTTGCTGAAGATATTTTATTTATTAAACTTGATTTTCCAACTGAAGGGTATCCTACTAAGGCAACATCTGCTAAAAGTTTTAACTCTAATTTAACTTTTAATTCTATTCCTTCTTTTCCTTTCCCGGCTATTGTTGGTGTTCTTCTTGTTGAAGTTTTAAAGTTAGTATTACCTAATCCTCCTCTTCCTCCTCTTAAAAGAACTCTTTGCTCACCTAAAACACTCATGTCTAACATAAGTTTTCCAGTTTCCATATCTCTAATTTGAGTTCCAACTGGAACTTTTATTATTAAATTTTCACCTGTTTTTCCAAACATATTCTTCTTTCCGCCAGGCTCTCCATTTATTGCTTGGAATAATTTTTTATATTTAAAATCAATAAGTGTATTAATATTTGGATCTGCTAAAAATATAACATCTCCACCTTTTCCACCATCTCCTCCATTTGGACCTCCAAATTGGATAAATTTCTCTCTTCTGAAAGTACAGGCACCGTCGCCTCCATTTCCAGCCTTAACTGTTAGTAGATCGGAAGAGCACACGTCTGAACTCCAGTCACGAA
>NZ_CAMQYW010000007.1 GCF_947039425.1 uncultured Cetobacterium sp.
AGATACGAATTCGTGACTGGAGTTCAGACGTGTGCTCTTCCGATCTGGAAAAACAGATAAGCCAATTCTGTTAAAAAGAGGAATGAGTGCAACATTGAGAGATTTTTTAATGGCAGCTGAGTATATTGTGGCTTTTGGTAATAAAAATGTTATTCTTTGTGAGAGAGGAATAAGAACTTTTGAAATTGCTACAAGAAATACAGTTGATATAAATGGAATAGCTCTATTAAAAGAAAAATGTCATTTACCAATAATAATTGATGCTAGTCATGGAACAGGAAAAAGAAGTTTGGTTGAACCTGTGACTATAGGGTGTATTTTAGCAGGAGCAGATGGGGCAATGATAGAGGTTCATGCTAATCCAAAGTGTGCTTTATCTGATGGAGATCAAACATTAAATTATAAAGATTTTGGAAAAACTTGTGAAAAAATAAAAAAGACATTAGCTTTTAGAAAAGAGTTAAAAGAAATTAATTAGGAGTTGTTTATGTTTAAAGAAAAAGATGGATATTTTCAATTGAAAGAGTTTGAAGAGTTGGGTGTAAATGCAATATATACAACAGTTGAAATGGGAAATTTTCAAGAGGATCATTCAAGAGAAGAGGCATTGGAAAAGTTAAATATAAAAGACAGAAAAGTTTATTCAGGTCATCAAACACACTCTGATAATATAAAAATTATTAGAAAAGATAGTGATTTATATAGTGATGATACGGATGGTTTTATAACAAATGAAAAAGATGTAGTTATTTTTACAAAATATGCAGATTGTTTACCTTTATTCTTTTTTGATAAAAAGACGAAAGCCTTTGGTTGTATTCATTCTGGCTGGGAAGGAAGTTATAAAGGTATTGGATTAAAAGCTATAGAACTTTTGGAAAAAGAGTTTAATGTAAAAAAAGAAAATTTAAGAATAGGAATAGGAATAGGTATTAGTGTTTATAAATATGAAGTACAAAGAGATTTTTATTTAAAATTTAAAGAAAAATATTCTAAAGAAATATTAAAAGATGTATTTCTTGTAAAAAATGGAAATATGTATTTTGATAATGGAAGATTTAACTATAACTTATTTATAAATGCAGGAGTAAAGAGTGATTATATATATAAAGATATAAATTGTACTTTTACAAATGAAAAATTCCATTCATATAGGAGAGATAAAAACCACTCAGGTAGGAATGGAGCCTATATTTTCCTTGACAAAAGCATGTAAAAATGATAGAATTATTTGCTAATAAAATGCACATTGATTATTTCTAAACAAGGTGCCCTTTGGGATGTTTAGTTTTGAGATCAATGGAAGAAATAACCAAAAAATAGGAGGAATTAAAAATGGCAGTAATAACAATGAAGCAATTACTTGAAGCTGGAGTTCACTTTGGACACCAAGCTAAAAGATGGAACCCTAAGATGTCTAAATACATCTTCACAGAGAGAAACGGAATTCATGTAATCGATTTACACAAATCTTTAAAGAAAATAGAGGAAGCTTATGCTGTAATGAGAGAAATCGCAGCAAAAGGTGGAAAAGTATTATTCGTAGGAACTAAAAAGCAAGCTCAAGAAGCTGTAAAAGATCAAGCTGAAAGATCAGGAATGTTCTACGTAAACAACAGATGGTTAGGTGGAATGTTAACAAACTACAAAACTATCCAAGCTAGAGTAGAAAGATTAAAAGAGTTAGAGAGAATGGATAAAGATGGAACTTTAGATACAGCTTACACTAAGAAAGAGGCTGCTAACTTCAGAAAAGAATTAGTAAAATTATCTAAGAACTTATCTGGAATTAAAGATATGAAAGAAGCTCCTGCTGCTATATTCGTAGTAGACGTTAAGAAAGAAACTCTTGCAGTAGTAGAAGCTGCTAAATTAGGAATCCCTGTATTCGCTATGATCGATACAAATGTAGATCCTGATTTAATAACTTACCCAATTCCTTCAAACGATGACGCTATAAGATCAGTAAAATTAATTTCTTCAGTTATGGCTAATGCTATAATCGAAGGTAACCAAGGTAAAGAAAACGCTGAAGTTGCAACTGATGCATCTGTAGAAGAAGGATCAGCTGAGTAATTAATAGTTGAACATTTATGGAATTGAGTGCTTGCACTCAATTCCTTATACTATATAGAAAAAAATAATTCTAAAAACTTTAGGAGGAAATAAAATGGCAGAAATTACAGCAAAATTAGTAAAAGAACTAAGAGATAGAACTGCAGCAGGAATGATGGATTGTAAAAAAGCATTAACTGAAACTGCTGGAGATATAGAAAAAGCAATTGACTTATTAAGAGAAAAAGGAATTGCTAAAGCAGCTAAAAAATCAGGAAGAACTGCAGCAGAAGGGTTAATTTATGACGCTGTATCTGATGATCACAAAACAGCAGTAGTATTAGAGTTTAACTCTGAAACTGACTTTGTTACTAAAAATGATGAGTTTAAAGCTTTAGGTCTTGCTATGACTGAAATTGCTTTAAGACCAGAAATCAAAACTATAGAGGACTTAAAAGCTGCTGATTTAAACGGTAAAACAGTTGAAACTACAATAACTGATTTAATCGCTAAAATCGGAGAAAATATGTCTTTAAGAAGATTTGAAAAAATAACTACTGAAGGATTTGTAACTACTTACAATCACTTAGGTGGAAAATTAGGAGTTATCGTTGAGTTAGCTGGAGATGCTTCAGAAGCAAACATAACTAAAGCTAAAGATATCGCTATGCACGTAGCAGCTATGGATCCATCTTACATTGATAGATCTGTTGTTACAACTGACGATTTAGACAGAGAGAGAGAAATCGCTAGACACCAATTAGAAGCTGAAGGAAAACCAGCACAAATCATTGAAAAGATATTAATCGGAAAAATGAACAAATTCTATGAGGATAACTGTTTAGTAGACCAAATCTTCGTAAAAGCTGAACACAAAGAAACAGTTGCACAATACGCAGGAGATATGAAAGTAGTTAACTTTGTAAGATACAAAGTTGGAGACGGAATTGAAAGAGAAGAAGTAGACTTCGCAGCAGAAGTTGCAGCTCAACTTAACGCGTAATTAATACAACAAAAGCATAGGGGTGCGACTTAGCACCCCTTTTTTTAGAGAAAAATAATAATTAAAGAGGAGAGTTTTGAAATGAAGCCAATTTATAAAAGAATTCTTTTAAAATTAAGTGGAGAAGCTTTAATGGGAGATCAAGAGTTTGGGATCTCATCAGAAACAATAACTTCATATGCTAAACAAATAAAAGAAATAGTAGACCTAGGAATTGAAGTTGGAGTAGTTATCGGTGGAGGAAATATCTTTAGAGGATTATCTGGGACAGAACAAGGAATCGATAGAGTTACTGGAGATCATATGGGTATGCTAGCAACAGTAATAAATGCAATGGCTCTTCAAAACGCAGTGGAATCAATAGGTGTACCAACAAGAGTACAGACAGCAATTGAAATGCCACAAATAGCTGAACCTTTTATTAAAAGAAAGGCTCAAAGACACCTTGAAAAAGGTAGAGTTGTAATATTTGGAGCAGGAACTGGAAATCCATATTTTACAACTGATACAGCAGCAGCTTTAAGAGCAATTGAAATGAATGCTGATGTTGTTATAAAAGCAACAAAAGTAGATGGAATTTATGATAAAGATCCTGTGAAATTTGCAGATGCAAAAAAATATAAAGAAGTTACTTATACAGAAGTATTAAATAAGAACTTAAAAGTGATGGATGCAGCAGCAATATCTTTATGTAGAGATAATCATTTACCAATCGTTGTTTTTGATTCATTAACTGAAGGAAATATAAAAAGAGTAGTTTTAGGTGAAGAGATCGGAACTACTGTAATAAATGGATAATTTAGGAGGATAAAAATGAGCGGACAAGTTTTAATGAACGAATGTAAAGAAAAAATGAGTAAAGCAATAGAATCAACAAAGCACAAGTTCACTGGAATCAGAGCAGGAAGAGCTAACATCTCTATGCTTGATGGTATTAAAGTAGTTCAATACGGTTCTGAAATGCCATTAAATCAAATAGGATCAGTTTCTGCACCAGAAGCTAGATTATTAGTAATCGATCCTTGGGATAAATCTGTTATACCAGCTATAGAAAAATCAATTATGTTATCAAACTTAGGATTAACTCCTAATAATGATGGAAAAGTAATTAGATTAATGATACCTGAGTTAACTGCAGACAGAAGAAAAGAGTATGTAAAGTTAGCTAAAAGTGAAGCAGAAAACGGTAAAGTTGCTGCAAGAAACGTAAGAAAAGATATGAACAACGGTCTTAGAAAGTTAGAAAAAGACGGAGAAATCACAGAAGACGATTTAAAAAGATTGGAAGATGAGGTTCAAAAGTTAACTGATGCTACAATCAAAGCTATTGACCAAGCTTTAGCAACAAAAGAGAAAGAAATTACAACTGTATAGTTAGATGTATTGAAAGAGCTGATGTTTAGTCAGCTCTTTTTTTTGTAAAGAAAATATATATTGATAAAAGCAAACTACTAAAGGTAAAAAGAGTTATGAGTAAGATTTTAGCTTGGGTATTTTCTCCTGATTCAATGGCAGAGTAAAGTGCTAAAGGAAGGGTTTGTGTTCTTCCTGGAATATTCCCAGCTATTAAAATAGTGGCTCCAAACTCTCCAAAAGCTCTTCCAAATCCAAGTAGTACTCCACTTATGATTTTATTATATGTGAGAGGTAGATAGATATGTATTAACATTTGAAAAAAATTAACACCTAAGCATTTACCTGTTTCAATATAAACATAGTCTATACTATCAAAGGCTACTTTTATATTTTGATAGACAATTGGAAGAGAAACAATTGTAGCTGCAAGAATTGCACCATTAATTGTGAAAAGTATTTTAAAATCAAAAAACCTTTCTAAAAATCTACCAATAAAACTACTTCGACCTAGATATATAATTAAAATATAACCAAGAACAGATGGAGGAAGAAAAATAGGTAAAGTTATAAAAAATTCCAATATTTTTTTTATTTTGCATTTTTTAAAATCTTTATAAAAGTATAGAAAGATACTGAAAAAAAGATTAAAAAGAGTCGCTGAAATAGTGACAATAATGGAGATTTTTAAACTATTAATCATTCCAATTTTTTCCTTTTAAAAAATTAATAAAATTAAGACTTTCTTTTTTCATTTTTGAATCTGTCACTATTCCTAAAGAATAAATAATAGGAGAGTGTAGTGAATCATCAAAAGTTTCTACAATTTTAGAGTTTTTAAGTAGTTTTGTATCAGTGAGATAAACGATACCATAATTAACTTCACCAAGTTCAACATAATTTAAAACACTTCTAACATCTTTAGCATATATAGTTTCATAGTTAAAGTTTAATTTTTTATTCTTTAAAACTTCAGCAGCATATTTACCTGCAGGAACAAAACTTGGGTTTCCAATGGCTAAAGTAATATCTTTTCCAGGAACATTATCATTTTTTATTAAAACTAACTTATTTTTTAATATATCTTTTGTATTTTCAATATATTCATTCTTTTTTAAATTTTCAATGTATCCTTTATTTGCAAGAAAAATTATATCGACTGGAGCACCTTGTTCTAGTTGCTTTTTTAAAGTTCCTGAACTGCCTAAATTCAGATTAAATTTAGTATTGTGAGTTTTTTCATAAGCTTTAATATTTTTTTCTAAATATTCTTTTAAAGAAGCAGCACCACTAATAGTGATACTTTGAGAGAAAATTAAAGTATTCATTATTAGAAAAAATGTAATGATAAAAGATTTCAAAAGAATAACCTCCTTATTTTAACTATTTTTTTTATTAATTTGATATAGAGAGAAAAGTCCTTTTAAACTTAGTTCTGGACAGTACTCATCAATTTCATTTATTTGAGCAAAAAGGATCTTTCCAAGACCACCTGTTGCAATAACATATGGATCTTTAACTATTTTTTTTATCTCTTGAATAATATGAATTAGTTGACCAGCATATCCATAAAATATACCAGCTTGAATTTGTTCAGCAGTATTTCTACCTAAAACACTTTCAGGAGTGCTAAATTTAACTTTTGGAAGCTTAGCAGTATTCCCAAAAAGAGCATTAATAGACATTTCAATTCCAGGTAAAATACCTCCACCAATATATATTCCATTTTCTAAAACTTCATAAGTTGTTGCAGTTCCTAAATCAAAAATAACTAAGTTTTTATTTGGAAAGTCTAAAATAGCTTGAGTTATATCAATTATTCTATCAGCACCAAATCCAGTAACTTGCAGATTTTCTGCAAAGGTAAATGGAATATTTAAGTTTAAATCTACTATTGTAGGTTCAATTTGAAAATATTTTCTTCCTAAAAATTGAAATATTGTTATTAGATTTGGAACTACTGATGATATGATAATTCCATTTAATTTTTTAATTTCAATTTCATTAAAGTCAGATATATTTTTTAAGTAAGAGAAAAATTCATCCTCTGTTATTTTTTCGTTTGAAGCAATTCGAAAGCTAAGTAAAACTTTTCCTGTTGAATCAAATAATCCTGTAGTAATATGAGTATTTCCAATATCTACAGCTAAAAGCATTAAATCACCACCTATAAATTTAAATAATTTCTATTATAAACTAAAAAAGAAAAAATGTAAAATTTAATGGGATATTAATAAAAAATGAATTATAATATTAAAAATAGATATTTTATAGGTGGTGTAAATGAAAGGTGTTGGAATAGTAGTAGAATATAATCCTTTTCATAATGGTCATAAGTATCATTGTGATAAAGCTAGGGAATATGGAGATATTGTCGTTGCAGTAATGAGTGGAAACTTTGTTCAAAGGGGAGAGCCAGCTGTTGTAAATAAGTGGGAAAGAACAAAAATGGCATTAAGTAGTGGAGTAGATATTATTGTTGAACTACCAGTGTTTTATTCAACACAAAGTGCAGAGATATTTTCAAGAGGAGCAGTTGGAATATTAAATGAACTTAAAGTTTGTAAACTTGTATTTGGATCAGAAACAGGAGATGTAGAAAGTTTAGAAAAAATAGCAAAATTAGAGGAAAATAAGGAGTTTCAAGAGAGTTTAAAAAAATATTTAAAAGATGGAAATTCATATCCAACAGCTTATTCTTTAGCTTTAAAAAACTTAGGAGAAGAGGATTCTTTAAATTCAAATGATATATTGGGAGTTGAATATATTAAAGGGATAAAGTTCTGGAAAAGTTCAATTGAACCAGTTGCAATTAAAAGAGAGAAATCAGGTTATTATACACATGAGTGTATAGATGGAATATCTAGTGCAACAGGAATAAGAAAGAGGTTAGAAGAGAGTAGTTGTTTTAAAGATGTTGTTCCTGAGGTAACATATAAAATACTAACAGAGTCTATATTAAATGGGAATACTGTAAAATTAGAGATGTTTTATGAACTTATAAGATATAGAATACTTTTAGAGAGAGAAAATCTTGAAAATATTCAAGATGTTGAAGATGGATTTTCAAATAGATTATACTCTTCAGCTTTAAAAAATAGAGAATATATAGATTTTTTTAATGATATCTCAACAAAAAGATATACCTTAGGAAGGATTCAAAGAATACTTATACATATACTTTTAAATATAACTAAAGATATAACAAAAGAAGTGAAAGTAAAAGTTCCATATATAAGGGTTTTGGGATTTACTCAAAGAGGTAGAGAGTATTTAAAGCAATTAAAAAAAGAGGATGAAAGTATAAAAGTATTAACATCTTTAAAAAATATAAAAAAAATATTAACAGATAAAGAGAAAGAGTTGTTAGAGTTAAATGAAGTATCTGATAGAATTTACAGTATATTAAATTTTTATGAAGATGAAAAGATACCAGTAATGATAAAATAGGATGTGATTATGGAGATAGAAAAAGAGTTAAATGAGATTTTAAAAATACTAAATATGCATGGAAAAGGGTATATTGTAGGTGGATATGTTAGAGATAAATTACTGGGAGTAAAACCTAAAGATTGCGACTTTTGTACAGATATAGATTATGAAAAACTTTTGCACATCTTTAAAAAATATAATCCAAAGGAGATAGGAAAAACTTTTGGAATAGTTCAGATTAATTATAAAGGAAAAGCCTATGAAATAGCTAAATTAAGAAGAGATAGTGATTTTACAAAGGAAAGAAATAAACTTCAAATTGAGTTTGTAAATGATATTTATGAAGATTTAAAAAGAAGAGATTTTACAGTAAATGCCATAGCTTTTAATGGTGAAAAATTAATTTATGAAAGTGAACTGTCTAAAGAGGATATAAAAAATAAAGTTATTAGATTTGTAGGAGAGGGAAGAGAAAGAATTAAAGAGGATCCATTAAGACTTTTAAGAGGAATTAGAATAGCTACAGAGAAGAGTATGGAAATAGATAAAGAAACAGAAAAATTTATGTTTTTAGAAAGAGATAGTTTAAAAAATATATCTATGGAAAGAGTTCAAGAGGAGATTTTTAAAATATTTAAAAGTGAAAATATATATTTTGGCATGAAGAAACTAGTTGAACTTAAAACTTTGCAAGGTATTTTTCCAAAACTTCAAAGAGATATAGAGAAAAATCAAAATTTAGAGAAAATTAGTAATATTTCAGGAAGCATTAAGTTAAGTTTGATATTTTTATTTTCTAAGGAAAACTTAGAAGAATTAAAAAAATTAAAAATAGAAAAAAGATTAAAAATAGAGATTGAAAATAGTATAAAAACTTACGATGAAGTTGAAAAATTAGATACTAAATATAGTATAAGGAAGTTTTTAAATATATATGGTGCTAATGTTTTAAAAAACATATTGGAAGTAAAAAGATTAAGAAAAGTAGAGAGTATTTTTAATGAAATTATTGAAAATAGTGACCCAATAGAGCTAAAAGATTTAAAAGTTAATGGAAAAGACTTAATGGATATTGGAATAAGTTCAGGTCCTAAAATAAAAGAGCTTTTACTGCTTTTAATGGAGATAATTTTAAAGGAGCCAAATATTAATAGAAAAGAGCTTTTAATTGAAAAAGCCAAGGAGATGTTGTGAAAAAAAGAATACCTTTAAACATACAGATTTTTTATGGAATAGGAGTAAGTTATGCAATAGTAGATCAAATATTTGCACAGTGGATTTTATATTTTTATTTGCCACCAGAAAATTCAGGATTAAAGCCTTTTTTAGCTCCTGCTTTAATATCTTTAGCTCTGGCTCTTTCAAGATTAGTGGATATGGTGTCAGATCCAGTTGTTGGGTATCTTTCAGATAGATTTAATAGTAAGTGGGGAAGAAGAATACCATTTATAGCGATTGGAGCAATACCACTTTCATTATCAACAGTTGCATTTTTTTATCCACCAAGAACAAGTGAAATGAGTACATTTATATACTTGGCTATTGTGGGCTCTTTATTCTTCGTATTTTACACTATTGTAGGAGCACCCTATAACGCACTTATACCAGAGATAGGAAGTACATCAGAGGAGAGATTAGACCTTTCTACGTGGCAATCAGTATTTAGATTAATTTATAGTGCTGTTGCTATGATATTACCAGGTGCTCTTATAAAAATAATAGGAAATGGAAATCCTTTAGTTGGAATAAGAGGAATGGTTATGATTTTAAGTATAATATCAGCAATTGGAATATTAATAACTGTATTTTTAGTTCCAGAAAAAAAATATTCAAGACCTGTTGAAAATAAATCACATATCAAACATATTTTAAAGGAAGTTTTAAAGGATAAAAATTTCAGATATTACCTTTTAGGAATGATGTTTTTCTTTGTAGGATTCAATTCTTTAAGAGCTATGATGAACTACTATGTTGAAGATATTATGGGATATGGAAAAGAGATGATAACTGTCGCATCAGCACTTTTATTTGGATTTTCGGCACTATTTTTCTATCCAATAAATAAGCTATCTAAAAAATATGGGTATAGGAAACTGATGCTTTTGTCACTGGTAATGCTAGGAGTTTTAACTCTTTTAATGATATTTTTAGGAAGAGGAATACCAGCAAAATATGGATTTGTAATATTTGCTCTTTTGGGAGTTCCAATATCAGGAGCAGCTTTTATTTTTCCTCCAGCTATGATGAGTGATTTAAGTGATAAGATCAGTATAAAAATTGGAGATAGAATTGAAGGTGTTTGTTTTGGAATTCAGGGATTTTTTCTGAAAATGGCATTTTTAATATCAATAGTAACTCTACCTCTAATGTTAGTTTTAAAAGGAGTGGGAGAGGTTACAAAGTTTGGGATATATTCATCAGCATTATTTTCTGTTGTATCTTTTGTTGTTTCATATATATTTTATTTTAAATATAAGGAATAGGAGGGAGATAGTGGAAACTATTTATCTTATTGTTTTTTCTTTGGGAATAATAGGAGTTAGTTTTTACTATTTCCCATTTTTTATATGTATTTTTCTATCAATTATAGTTGTAGGAGTATCTTTTTTTTACAATAGGAAGATATCAGTTTTCATAGCTTTAATTTTAACTATATTTTTATATAGATTAGATACAAAAATATATAAAGATATAGTATCTGTTGGTGATGTTGTTGATATAGAGGGAAGTGTGATATCTGGAAGAGGAAAAATAAATAAAATAGATGGAAAATTTCCTTTGAAAAGAATGTATTTTTTAGTGGATAGAGTGGAAGATAGTGATATATTTTTAAATGGGACTGTGGAAAAAATAACAAGAAAATCATGGGGAAATTATTATAAAATAGTACCAGATATTGTAGAGAAAGATAGTAACTTTTTTAAGGAGTATTTTAAGAAAAATATAGAAAGTATAACTGAGGATTTCGGAAGTGATTTTGAGAATTTTTATAAGGGAATAATTTTAGGAGAGGGAGAGTTACTTGATTATGAGCTTGTAAAAAAATTTAGGAAAATAGGAATTTCTCATCTGCTTGTAATATCAGGACTACACATATCTATTATAATTTACGGAATATTAAATTTTTTAAAAATATTTAAAATGAAAAAGGAAATTAGGTATTCTTTAGCTATGATATTTTTAAGTATATATGTGTTTTCAATTGGTTTAAGCCCAAGTGTTTTTAGAGCATATATTATGGGATGTATATATCTTCTGGGGAATATATTATATGAAAAAGTAAATAGTAAAAAAAGTTTGTGTGTAGCTTTTATAGTATCTTTAATTATAAATCCACAATGGTTATATAGTATATCATTTATAATGTCTTATGGGGCAGTTTTTTCAATAATATATGTATATCCAATAATTCCAAAATTTAAGTTTAAAAAAATTATAAATTCGTTAATATTGATTTTAACTATTCAAATTTGTATGATGCCAATAACTTTTATTTTCTTTAAAAATATTCAGATATTTTCTTTTATAAGTAATTTTATTTTAATTCCAATTGGAAGTTTATTTGTATTATTTGCATTTTTTAATCTGTTTTTATCATTCTTTTCTTTAGGGTGGATAGGGTCTTATATTACCTATTTTATGTACTTATTTTTTATGAAGAGTGTTGACGTACTGGAGAATATTCCATATTTGACATTGGAATTATAGTTATGGTAATCTATATTGAGGTGATAATATGATAGTCTTAAAAATAATAATTTTATTGTTTTCATTAGTATTACACGAATTAGCCCACGGATATATGGCATATTTTTGTGGGGATAAAACAGCTAAATATTCAGGAAGATTGTCATTAAATCCAATTAACCATTTAGATCCAGCTGGAACACTTTTACCTATTTTAATGTTACTTAGTGGTTCTACTTATGTTATTGGATGGGCAAAGCCTGTTCCAGTAAATTATGGAGCTTTTAGGAATGGTAGAATAGGAGAGTTCTTAGTTGCAATAGCAGGAGCTATGATGAACTATCTTTTAATGTTTATTTGTGTTCTTTTGATAAAGTTCAATATAGTACAGTTAAATCCAGTAACAATATATTTTATAGTTATAAATATGGTTTTAGGGACATTTAACTTGTTACCAATACCACCTTTAGATGGATCGAGAGTTGTGGCCTCTTTTTTAGATGGACAGGATAGATGGAAAGTTTTTAGTATGGATAGATATGGACTTTTTATTGTAATTGGTCTTAGCTATTTTGGAATATTGTCACGAATATTAAATCCAATCTACTCTTGGATATTAAGATTTATAGATATAATAATTAGATAAGTAGGAGTAAGAATGAATAGTATAAAAAAACAAGTTAGAATAGAGTTCGAAGAAAGGAAGTCAAAATTTATAGGTTATGCAAAACCTATATCTTCAAAAGAGGAAGCTGAAGATTTTATAAGAATGATAAATGAGATGCACCCAACAGCAACACATAACTGCACAGTATATAGAGTTATTGATAATGGACAGGAGTATTTTAAAGCAGATGATAATGGAGAACCTAGTGGAACTGCTGGGAAACCAATGGGAGAGATACTAACATATATGGATGTTAACAATATTGTTGTTGTTGCTACAAGATATTTTGGAGGAATAAAATTAGGAGCTGGAGGTCTTGTAAGAAACTATGCTAAAACAGCAAAACTTGCAGTTCAAGAGGCTGGAATTATTGAATTTATAGAGAGGAAGAACTATTTACTTGATTTTTCTTATGAACGAATAGGAGATGTAGATAGTATAATACTTGAAAATGAAGATGAAGTTATAGAAAAAGATTACAATGAAAAAGTGACATACAGAGTTTCTATTTCAGAAAAAACATGTGAAAATTTAAAAGAGATGAAAGGTTTATTAATAATAGAAATATAAAGGTGTAAAGATGAAAAAAATAGATGATGAATTTAAAGCAGTGATAAATAAATGTTTAAGAATATCAATATCAGTATTCTTTTGTGTGTACATTTTAAAAGTTAAGTTTGATGTGAATCCATTTTATGCATCAATTGCAGCAGTATCTTGTTTACAGGGAGATTTAAGTAACTCCTTAAAAGCTGGATTACAAAGATGTGCAGGAACAATGGTGGGGGGAAGCATAGGACTTTTATCTATTTATTTAATAGGTTATGACCCAGAAAGCATACATCAAGTATTAGGAATATCACTATTTTTAGTAATAATAATATTCTGTTCTACATATTTAATAAAAATGCATACATCAAATACAATAGCTTGCATTGTGTTTTTAGGAATTGCTACAAATATGGATGGGAGAAACCCATATGAGTGGGCATTTAAAAGGATTTTAACAACAATTTTAGGAGTTGTTATATGCTTGACTATCAATTGGATATTAAATGGAGAGTATAAACATATAAAACATACAGAACGAGCTAAGAAAATAATAAAAAAAATAGCAAGGAAAAAATAGCAGATAGAGATTAGTCTATCTGCTTAAATTTTTTTCTTTTTAACTTTCCATTTTTAAATAGGAAAAGCAACATTAAAGTTAAAACAATGTATATGATCTCTACAGAGATAATATAGTTTGGCCAATCTCCTAAATAGTTAAGAGGGGAGTTGAAAGTTGGTTTTTTACTAATGTATAAATAGTTAGTTCCTAGAACTGAGTTGATTAAAAAAACACCAACCGATATTAAATTTAGAGATAAGAGTGAACCTAACCAATTAACAAGAGTTGGTCTTAAATCAAAAACTCTATATTCAACAATAGCTGTAAAAATAATATAAAAGTGAGTTGAAAAAAAACTAATATTGAAAAAATCAGGAAAATTATTTCTAATTTCAGGTGTTAAAATTGCAAACAAAGCCCCAATTGACCAAAAAAATTCAGCATATAGAAAGGGTTTGAATCTGAAAATATTTCCAAAAATTGCAAAAATTAAAACAATATTACAAAGATGTAGAGGTAAAAGATGAGTCCAAGCTTCTCCAATAAGTTTATAACGAATAAAAAGCTCAATACATTTTATTCCAAGAATTGAAATAGATATATACCTCATAACTCTACTGGGATCTCTATTAAGAGATACTATAAAATATAAAATTGTGAAAAATATAGAATATCCCAATAAATAAAAAATATGTAGTTTACTAAAAAGTTCAAATTCCATTTAAAACTCCTTTTATTTTTATTTGTGAAACCCAAGATCAGCAGGATTAATATCTCCAGAAACGTGTTCTATTACTCCTCCTAACTCTTGAAATTTTACTCTTCTTAAACTTGTTTTTGAAATTAAATTTATTGTTTTTTCATTTAAAGAGGTTTTATTACAAGCTCCCTTTGACCAGTAATCAATAACTAATTTACTATCTCCAAAGATATGTTTATATCCTAATTTTAAAGCAATGTCAATGGCTAAATAAAGTCCAATCAATTCTCCATAATTATTAGTAGATCCCTTAGGAGCATGATAGTTTCCAAACTCATTTATCATATGTTCTGGCATAGTTTCATGAAGTAAAGAGGTACCAATGATATCAGTTACTCTAACTTCAACTCCAATTCCTCTACCAGTTCCAGCATCAAAATATATTCCTTCTTTAAGTGATTCTTTTAGAAGTTCAATTTTTTCTTTTTTGTTTTCATAAATCCCACCTTGATTTAACCATTCCCAAGCATCATTTTCTTTTTTAAAAGACTTGTACCTAGCGCCCTTTCCCTTAGTTTTTTTCTGACACTCTTCCCAAGTAGTAACAACTTCTTTAATATTTTCTCTTTCAATTATAAAAGCGTAGTATTTAGTAGCCATAAAACTCCTTTAAAATTTTTTATTATATTTTATCATAAATATGATAAACAAAGAAGAGAAATTGATAAAAAAATGTTGCAAAAAGTAGAATCTTATGGTAAAATCTTTTGTGATAAATAGAAAGATTTTAGGAAGGTGAAAAAGAATGAGAAAAGGAATTCATCCAGAATACAAAGTTATAACTGTTGATTGTACTTGTGGAGAAAAATTTGAAACAAGATCAACTTTAGCAAAGGGAGACGAGCTTAAAATAGCTGTATGTTCAAAATGTCACCCATTCTACACTGGAAAAGCTAAGTTCGTAGACGCGGCTGGAAGAGTAGAGCAATTTAACAAAAAATTCGGACTTAAAAAGTAAGGAAAAACGGGACTGGGTCCTGTTTTTTTTTAAGTATAAATATAAGAGGAGGCCAAAATGGCAGTAATAGAAATAAATCATCCATTAATCCAACACAAATTAACACACTTAAGAAACAAAGACACAGACACAAAATCATTTAGAGAGAATTTAACTGAAATTTCAAAATTAATGACATACGAAGTTACAAAAAACTTAGTATTAGAAGAAATAGAAGTAGAAACACCTCTAATGAAAACAATAGGTTATACTTTAGGAAAGAATATAGCTGTTGTGCCAATTTTAAGAGCAGGAATAGGAATGGTAGATGGACTAGTTTCATTAATTCCAAATGCAAAGATAGGACATATAGGAGTATATAGAGATGAGGAAACTCTTCAACCAGTATACTACTACTGTAAGCTTCCTGTTGATATTGATAAAAAGCAAGTTATCTTAGTAGATCCAATGTTAGCAACTGGTGGATCAGCAATATATGCTATTGATTACTTAAAAAATGCAGGAGTAAAAGATATTGTATTTATGTGTTTAGTAGCAGCTCCAGAAGGAATTGCAAAAGTATTACAAACACATCCAGATGTTTCAATTTACACAGCTAAAATTGACCAAGGTTTAGATAAGAACGGTTATATTTATCCAGGTTTAGGTGATTGTGGAGATAGAATATTTGGAACTAAATAATTAAAATATAAAGAGTTTCTTGATCAAATCAAGAAACTCTTTTTTACTTTAACATCATCTCACGAAACTCTTTAGCTGTCATTTTAGTTTTAGTGATAGCTTTTTCAGATTTTTGAGATTTTATAGCTTTTGGTGAATATAAAGAGTTTGTTAAACTATTTATATGTGTAATAGCAACAGCTATTGCATCAGCAGCATCATCTGGTTTTGGAATCTCATCTAACTTTAAGACTCTCTGAACCATAAGTTGAACTTGTTTTTTATCAGCTTTTCCATATCCAGTTATTCCCATTTTAACTTGTAAGGGAGTATAACTTTCTATTTTTAAACCATTTTTTCTTCCAGCTAGTAAAATAACTCCTCTAGCTTGGCCAACACTTATCACTGTTTTATTGTTTTTAAAGAAAAATAGTTCTTCTACAGCCATAAATTGTGGAGAAAATTTGTCAATAATTATTTCTAATTCATTAAAAATTTGTACGAGTCTATCCTCCATAGGAAGATCTTTATGTGTGTAAATACAACCATACTCTATAAGATTCATTTTATTTTCTTTAAAATCTAAAATAGAGTATCCTACAATGGCAGTTCCTGGGTCAATACCTAAAATTCTCAAAAAAATCACCTCTTAAAAAGTGTAGCATAGTCCATATAAAATATCTATTGTAAGTTGTGTGTAGTTTTTTTAGAATATGATATAATAAGGTAAAAAAGAATAAATAAAGGAGAAGAGTATATGATATTAGAGAGATCTATGGCTTCTAAATTAATAGAAGAGTTGAAAAAACAAAATAAAAAAGTTGTGTTTACAAATGGTTGTTTTGATATTTTACATGTAGGACACTTAACATATTTAAACGAAGCAAAAAGACAAGGAGATATTTTAATTGTAGGAGTAAATTCAGATTCTTCAGTTAAAAGATTAAAAGGTGAAAATAGACCAATAAATGGAGAGGTTGATAGAGCAGAACTACTTTGCGGATTGAAAGCAGTGGATTATACAGTTATTTTTCCAGAAGATACTCCTTGTGAACTACTAGATGATTTAAAACCATCTATTCATGTGAAAGGTGGAGATTATGAAAAAGATGATTTGCCAGAAACAAATATAGTTGAAAAAAATGGTGGAGAAGTTAGAATTTTAGGATTTGTAGAGGGAAAATCAACAACAAATATAGTTAATAAAATTCAAGGATAGGAGGTTATTATGAAAAAAAGAATGTCTTTTGAAGAGATAGATGAGTTTGCAAAAAAAATGGCAGATTATGCAACTGAAAATACAGTGATAGCTCTAATTGGAGATTTAGGAACTGGGAAAACTACTTTTAGTAAAACTTTTGCCAAAGCTTTTGGAATAAAGGAAAATCTGAAAAGTCCAACTTTTAATTATGTACTGGAGTATACTGATGGAAGATTGCCTTTATATCACTTTGATGTTTATAGAATGGGAAGTGCTGAAGAGATATATGAAATAGGGTATGAAGATTATATTAATAATGATGGAGTAGCATTAATTGAATGGGCAAATATTATTGAAACTGAATTGCCTAAGAAGTATATAAGAATAGAATTTTCATATATATATTGTGATGAGTGTGAAAATATAAGAGAAATAGAACTTGAATATATAGGTGATACAAAAAAAGAGGAGGAGATGTTAGAATATGTTGGTTTTAGCAATTGATACATCAACAAGTATAGGGACACTGGCCCTTTATGATGATAAGAAAGGTGTTATAGGAGAGATTACATTAAATGTAAAACAAAATCACTCTGCAATAACAATGACAACACTTGATTGTTTATTAACTCTTACAGGTGTAGATAAAAATGAAATAGATAAAGTAGCTGTAAGTACAGGACCAGGATCATTTACAGGAATTAGAATAGGAGTAGGTCTTGCAAAGGGTCTTGCTTATGCACTTAAAACTTCTATAGCAGGAATAAATGAACTTGACCTTTTAGCTAGTATGTATATAGGAGATAAAAAAATAGTTTCAATGTTAGATGCTAGAAAAGAGAGAGTATTTTGTGGAATATATAAGGGTAACTGTGATAAATTAACTTTAGAAGGTGAATATATGGCAGATGAGCTTGATATTATTTTAAATATGATAGATGAGGAAGCTATATTTGTAGGAGATGGAGCTTTTATATATAGAGATATTATAAAAGCAAAAATGGGAGATAAGGCAATATTTATGCCAAACTCATTAAATATTTCAAGAGCTTCTTTACTTGGAGAAATGGCTGTGGAAAAAGAGGATAATTTATTTACATTAGAACCGTATTATATTAGTAAATCTCAAGCTGAAAAAGAAAAAGAAAACAAAAATAAATAAAATAGAAAAATGTATGCAAACTAAGGAGGTAAAAATATGAAGTCAGTAAAATTAACAGATGACATCTATTGGGTAGGTGCCTTAAATCCAGAATTAAAAGTGTTTGATATTATAATGGAAACAGAGTTTGGAACAACATACAACTCCTACATAGTTAAAGGTAGCGAAAAAATAGCTGTATTTGAAACTGTAAAAGAGTATAAATTTGAAGAGTATTTAAAAAAAGTAGAAGATGCAATTGGTGATGTGAAAAAGATAGATTACATAATTCTTGATCATACAGAACCAGATCATACTGGTTCTGTTGGAAAACTTCTTGATTTAGTGCCTAATGCTAAAGTTGTTGGTTCTAGAAATACAATAGAATTTTTAGAAAATATATTAAATAAGAAGTTTGCTTATATAGTAGTTGAACACGGAGATACTTTATCTCTTGGAAATAAAACTTTAAAGTTTTTATCAGTTCCATTTTTACATTGGCCAGATTCGATTTATACATATATAGAGGAAGATAAAACACTTATAACCTGTGATTCTTTTGGAGCGCACTATAGTTTCAATGAAATAGTTATATCTAAACTTCCAGAAAGTGAAAGAAGAAATTATATGGTAGCTTTAAGATACTATTATATGTGTATTTTTGGTCCCTTTAAAAAATATATTATAGAAGCACTAGATAAAATAAAAGATTTAGAAATAAATCTTATCCTACCTGGACATGGTCCTGTTTTAGATAGTGAAATCAAAGGTATGTTAGAAACATATAGAGTGTGGTCAACTGAAACTAAAGAAGAAAGTCATAAAAAAATAATAATGCCTTATGTAACTGCTTATGGATATACAGAAGAGTTAGCAGAGGAAATTGAAAAGGGAATAAAAGATTATAATTCAAGTATAGAGGTTAAACCATATAAAATAGATGTTGGTAACTTTGGAAAATTAGAAGGTGAAATTTTAAGAGAGTTTAGTTCAGCTGATGGAATTTTATTTGGAAGCTCAACTATAAATGGAGATACACTTCCTTTAATTTGGAACCTTTTAACATCTTTAAATCCCATTGTAGATTCAGGGAAATATGTGTCTGCCTTTGGAAGTTATGGTTGGAGTGGAGAAGCTGTTCCAAATATTATAGATAGATTAGATCAACTTAGAATGAATGTTATTGATGGGATAAGAGTTAAATTTAGACCTTCAAGAGATGAATTAAATGAAGGGTACAATTTTGGAAAAACTTTTGCTGAATATATGTATCAAGAAAAGAAACCTGAAAGAGAGGCTGTAGAAGTGGAAGAGGACTTAAATCCAGATAAGAAATTAATGCTTTGGACTTGTACTGTTTGTGGAGAATCATATATTCAAATAGATGCACCTGATGTTTGTCCAGCTTGTGGAGTAGGAAAGGAATTTTTTGTTCCATCAGAAGTGGAAGAGCCACTTACTAAGGTAAATAAAGTTGAAAAAATTGTTATAATTGGTAGTGGAATTGGAGCAGTATCAGTTGCTCAAAGTATAAGAGAGAGAAATGATGGAGCAGTAGTTGAAATGTATTCTAAGGAGAGAGAGTATCCCTATTATAGAACTATGCTTTCAGATATGATAGGAGAGGATCTTTCAAGGGAGAAATTCTTAATTAAACCTGAAGATTGGTATAAGAAAAATAAGATAACTCTAAGACTTGGAGAGGGAGTAAGTTCTATCAGTTTTAAAGATAAAATAGTAAAGCTTCTTTCAGGGGAGAAAGTAACTTATGATAAACTTGTTTTAGCCAATGGAGCAAGACCGATGGTTCCAAATATGGGAAATCTAAATTTAGCTGGAATATTTACAATTAGAGAAAAAGTAGATTTAGATATGTTGAAAAAATATGCAGTTGGAAAAGAAAGAGCCGTTGTTGTTGGAGGGGGAATTCTTGGACTTGAATCTGCTTGTGGGTTAAAAGAGTTAGGACTTGAAGTATCAATTGTAGAGATGATGCAAAGGGTATTACCTAGACAACTTGATAGAGAGGGATCAGAACTATTTGAAAAATGTATTGAAAACAGTGGAGTAACATTATATAAAAATGCTAAAGTTGAAAAGTTTGAAGGAGATAACAAAGTAACAACAGTATGTTTGGAAAATGGGTTAAAACTAGATACTGATTTAGTTATTATTAGTTCGGGAATTGTTCCAAATAAAGATTTGGTGGAAAATACAGGTATAATGGTAAATAGAGGAATCGTTGTTAATGAGAAAATGGAAACGTCAATGGAAGATGTCTATGCTTGCGGAGATGTAGCTGAATACAACGGAACAGTAATGGGGCTTTGGCAAGTTGCAATCGAACAAGGTAAAGTTGTAGGTGCAAATATTTGTGGAGATGAAAAAACGTATACAGAACAAATACAACCTGTAACTTTTGAAGGAATGGATACTATGATATTTTCCGCAGGAGGAGTTTTAGAAACAGAGGATTCTCTTAGTGAAAAAAATGAAAAATATTTAAAATATAAGAAAGTTTATTTTAAAAATGATGAAATTTTATCAGGAATATTAATAGGAGATATCCAAAAAGGAACAGTGATTTTAAATGGAATAAAAGATAGAGAAAATAAAGTTCGTATACTGAATAAATTATATAAGTAAAGGCGAATTAAATTGACAAATATGTATCTCTGTGTTAGAGTACAAGTATAAAAACATATAGATTTAATAGGAAGTTTTCCGTATTAAGGAGGAAGAAAAGATGGCAAATGTATTAACTTTAAATAACTCTAATTTTAAAAATGAAGTAATTGAAAAAAAAGGTATTGTTTTAGTTGATTTCTGGGCAGATTGGTGTGGACCTTGTAAGATGTTAGCTCCAATTTTAGAGGAATTATCTTCTGAAACGTCAGCAGTAATAGGAAAAGTAAATGTAGATGAAAGTGGAGATTTAGCTGGAGAGTACGGAATCAGAAGTATCCCAACAATGATAATATTCAAAGATGGAGAGAAAGTAGATCAAATCGTAGGGTTAAGACAAAAGTCTGAACTTATAGAAAAGCTAAATTCTTACTAAAAAGTATAAATAATAAATAAAAAAAGAGGTTGCTAGTGGCAACCTCTTTTGTTTTATGATATAATTTATACTACAAATACTAAAAAATAGGAGGTCCAAGTGAAAAGAAAAATTTATTTTGTGTTAGCTTTAATTATTGTCACCTTGACAAGTTTGGGAGCTGAAGATAAAGATATTGAAAAATCAATGAATGAAGTTGAAATAGATTTGAACTCAGATACTTTAACATCAACAGATGGAGTAAATGTTAAGTATGGTCCATTAAAGGTTAAGGCTTTTAATGTAAGAAGAGACAAAGCCCAAAATAAAGCATACATTCCAGGTGATTTTTTCTTAGAAGTGGATGAACCAACAGGAAACTTAAGGATAGATTCTTCCAATGGAGAGTTTGATTTAAGTGGAGATAAAGGAAGTTTTGGGAAGACTTTTGGATACCTAGAGGTTGGACAGGTAACTGGAGCAGAAAAACCAAATGATAGAATATATTTTGGAGGAGAAAAAACCCAATATGAGGGTGGGAAAACCTATTTAAGAGATGCTTGGTTTACAACAGATCCTAAAATATTAAAAACAAGAGATGCAAATAGAGTGGGATACCACTTACAATCAGATATAATAGTAATTGAGCCAGATAAGCAAGTGACCTTTAAGGGGTCTAATTTATATTTAGGAGATAAGGATGTTTTACCATTCTCAATACCTTGGTATAGATTTAACATAAGACAAGGTTCAGAAGTGCCTTTATTCCCAAGTTGGGGTAATGATGACGATTACGGTTGGTTTGTAACATCTGGGGTACTATTTGGAGATAAAGATTCAAAATATAGAGGTGGATTTGCACCTAAGTATGGAGATCAAATTGGACTTATGATTGGTAGAATGGAAAACTGGTATAAGTTTGACAAATATGGAGAAAGTCGTTTAAACATAAATGACTGGTTAATAGATAAAAAAAGAGATGAAAGAGATCCTGAAAGAAGTTTTAATAGGTGGAATGTAAACTATAGTCACAACTATACAGGCGAGTATGGATTCTTAAATTTAAACTATAAAAATGCAACATATAATATGATACCAACTATGGATGATGCTATTGATGATTACTTTAGAGGAAAAGAGGATAGTGGAAATGGTTGGAAATATGTAAATGGAGTACCTGATAAGGGTGGAAGTTTAGGTTTCTATAACTTGGACACTGAACTAACGGGACTTGGAGAAGATAAGGATATATCTATAAAGTCAAAGGTTAACTTAGTATCTGACAAAAAAGCTTACGGAGTAATAGTAGCTGACAATTTAGATGATATGGATTATGGAACATCTAAAGATTATGATTTAATGAGTGATGTTTCAATTAAAAAAGAAAATAAAAAATATTCAATGGGAGCATATTATAATTATCTATATGATATGGATCCTGGTTCTACAAAAGAGGATACTCAATCTAGAGGTGAAAACTTTGGATTTAACTTTAATGATAAAGTGAATAAGATAGATATGTCTTATGACCAAAAAACTGGGGATAAATACAGAGAGTTAAACTCTTGGGAGAGAGACCCTAACTTTAGTAAACTTGATAATAATGGTGTATTTGGAATAGAATATGATTATACACCTTGGACAGTTTCTGAATATAGTATATACAATAGTCGTAATGGGAAAGTAACTCTTGGAGAGTATAACCTTTATGGAGATATAAACTATAAAGTAGGATATACTTATTCTCAATTTGAGCATAAATTAGACTTAGGAAATGATCCGTTTAGAGAAAAAGCTAAAGTGGGATATGGAAAGAAAAGAAATTATAGAGATGTAGAATATAACAGATATAAAGATATTATCTATAATAAAACAACAGAACAAAGAGCTTTTGTAGACTTTATGTATGATAGCTATAAACTTACTCTAGCTGGAGGTAACACTCAAGAGGAGATATGGGATAGAGAGGGAATATATAATAAGGAAGCTTGGGCATCAAAGTCGTATGAAATTTATATAAATAACTCTAATTTCTATGAAGTTGGTTTATCTAATGATAAAATAGAGTTAGGACCTCTTGGAAACTTAGAATTATATGGAAATACAAGATTTGATCAGTATGATAAAGGTTATAAGGATACAAGAGAAGTATCTACAGATGATTCATCTATAAGATATAGAGCAGGATTGGCTCATGATTTAACACTATTTGATAATACATTAAATAGAGATAGATTAACAGATATTACCTTAACCAATAGATTAACTTATATGTATCAAGACTACTCATATGGTTCAGGTGGAGATTTCTCAAGAGACTTAAGACTTAGACAGAAAGAAAATATAAATCAAGTTGGAGATACAATAACCTTTGATCTTGGAAATACAAAAACTATCTACTCAATAGATTATAAAAATATTGAAAGAGCAAGTACAGGAGATAAAAAAGGAGAAGTATTAAATCAAAAATTAGATTTCTTAATAGATGATGAAAATACTTTTGGACTTGATTATGGATATGATAAAAGATTTACTGATAGAGATGGAAAAAGTACAATAAAAAATTATAATGATCTTACTTTTGAAAATTATGGTGCTCATTATGGTTATAAAAATAACTATTTCTATTATAAAAATCGTAATATTGACTCTAATTTAACTGAGCTTACATTAGTAGATAAAACTAGAGAAAAAATAGATGAAAATGTCTATGGATACACATATACTTTTGGTGAAGATAAATTAAATCTTGAGTATATAGAGGGTAAAACAAACAGAAATGAAATAGATGAAAATATCGATAAAAAAATAATAGATGGATCTAATAAAACATATTCAGTTTCATATATTAATGGTGGAGATGTAGAACATGCTTATAGAGCAAGTTATGAAGATTATAATAATAGAGGGGATAGAAATTCATTATTAGATACATATAACTCTGATGTAACATTCCTATCTTATTCATATAAGGATAAACGTTTCTCTGATAAAGAGTTAGTAGCTTATGCTGAATCTGAATATAATAAAAGACCTGATGAACTTACAAGTGTTGAAATAGATAGAATTAGACAAGTTTTACAAGATAGAAACAACTCTAGAAGTTCTGAAAGATTTAACTTAAATAGAATAATTGATGATAGAATGTATTTTGGAGATTATAAAAGAAGTTTCTATACTTCTCTTATGATGCAAAGAAATGATAAAAGATATGAGCAAACAGGAAATTATTTAGATTCATTAGAAGAGTTAGAAGGAAGATTCTTCTATTCTCGTGATAGAATTGGTATAGGATATATTTATAATCAAAAATCTTCATGGGATGGAAGTAGAACGAAGTGGAGTGATACAGAAAGAGAGCATGAGTTTAGTTTAAATGCTAAAGTTGGAAAACCTAGTGAAGGTTGGAGAACGAAGGCATATGTTAAATTCTATG
The DNA here is from genome assembly GCF_947039425.1 of uncultured Cetobacterium sp. Taxonomy (GTDB): domain Bacteria; phylum Fusobacteriota; class Fusobacteriia; order Fusobacteriales; family Fusobacteriaceae; genus Cetobacterium_A. The sequence goes on from NZ_CAMQYW010000007.1 coordinate 24,505, forward strand.
ATCAACTTCATGGAGTTGAAAAGAATGGAAGAAGTACATTTGATGGATTTGGAATGGAAGTTGGAAAAGAGTTTGGATACTATGAATGGGCAATTGCTTATGAAAGAGATTATTCGTATAGAACAAAAGATTACGAATGGAAAACAGCTATCCAATTTAAACTTCTAACATTCCCAACAAATAATATATTTGGAATAGGTGCATCTACTGATACAGATAAGAAAACATCACCAGATACATATTTGTTCAATGGAATAAAAATAGATGATATAGATTAATAAAAAAGGAGAGGATAACATGAAAGTAATATTACCAAGTGGAGATATAAAAGAATTTGAAAACAGTGTGAATATGTTTGAGGTTGCTAAGTCAATTAGCAACTCTCTTGCTAAAAAAGCTATTGGAGCAAAAGTTGATGGAGTGAATGTAGATATGGGCTATATTTTAGATAGAGATGCTAATATTGAAATAATTACACCAGAAACTGAAGAGGGAGTAGAAATATTAAAACACTCAACAGCTCACCTTTTAGCACAAGCTGTAATTAGATTATTCCCAGGAACTAAAGTGGCAATAGGGCCATCTATAGAGAATGGATTCTATTATGACTTTGATCCAGCTGAGCAGTTTACAGATGAAGATTTAGAAAAAATTGAAGCTGAAATGAAAAAAATAGTAAAAGAGAACATAAAAGTTGAAAGAATAGAGATGGTTAGAGAGGAAGCTATTGAGCACTTTAAAAATCTTGGAGAGCCTTATAAAGTTGAGATAATAGAGAGCATTCCAGCAAATGAAATGTTAACTTTCTATAAGCAAGGAGACTTTATTGATCTTTGCAGAGGACCACATGTACCATCAACTTCATACTTAAAAGCATTTAAATTAAAATCTGTTGCTGGAGCTTATTGGAGAGGGGACTCTAACAATAAGATGCTTCAAAGAATATATGGTTTTGCTTTTGCAAATGAAGCACAATTAAAAGCTCACTTAAAATTCTTAGAGGAAGCTGAAAAGAGAGATCATAGAAGATTAGGTAAAGAGTTAGAACTATTCTTTACAAGTGATTTTGGACCAGGATTCCCATTCTTCCTACCAAATGGTATGAAAATGAGAAATGTGTTAACTGATCTTTGGAGAAGAGAGCATGAGAAAGCTGGATATGAAATGATCCAAACTCCAATTATGTTAAATAAAGAGTTATGGGAAACTTCAGGACACTGGATGAACTATAGAGAAAATATGTATACATCTGTAATTGATGAAACTGAATTTGCTATAAAACCAATGAACTGTCCAGGTGGAGTATTAGTTTATAAATATGGAATGCATTCATATAAAGATTTACCAATTAGAGCAGGAGAGTTAGGAATAGTTCATAGACATGAGTTCTCAGGAGCTTTACATGGTCTTATGAGAGTTAGAAACTTCACTCAAGATGATGCTCATATATTTATGACACCAGACCAAATTGAAGAAGAGATTATAGGAGTAGTAAACTTAATAGATAAATTCTATAGAGGATTATTTGGATTTGAATACTCAATAGAGTTATCAACTAGACCTGAAAAAGCTATAGGAGATCAAGAGATTTGGGACAAGGCTGAATCTGCACTTGAAGGAGCACTTAAAAAGTTAGGAAGAGATTATAAATTAAATCCAGGAGATGGAGCATTCTATGGTCCAAAACTTGACTTTAAAATAAGAGATGCTATTGGAAGAACTTGGCAGTGTGGAACTATCCAGCTTGACTTTAATTTACCTGAGAGATTTGATATCTCTTATGTTGGAGAAGATGGAGAGAAACATAGACCAGTAATGATTCATAGAGTTGTTTATGGTTCACTTGAAAGATTTATGGGAATATTAATAGAGCACTATGCAGGAGCTTTCCCTACTTGGTTAGCACCATGTCAAGTAAAAGTATTAACTATAAATGATGAAGTTATACCTTACTCAGAAGAGTTAGTAACTATGTTAAAAGAAGCAGGAATAAGAGCTGAAATAGATACAAGAGCTGAATCTATTGGATATAAAATAAGAGAAGCTAACGGAAGATATAAAGTGCCAGTACAATTAATTATTGGTAAAAATGAAGTTGAAAATAGAGAGGTTAATGTAAGAAGATTTGGTTCTAAAGATCAAGAATCAATGTCACTAGAAGCTTTTGTTGAAATGATAAAAGCTGAAGCTACACCTACTTTTAAAGACTAAAAGATAAACAGGCTATAGAGCCTGTTTTTTCTTGCATTTTTATAAAAAATAGAGTAGAATATTATGCAAAAGAAAATAAAATTAGATGTTCGTAACCCTCCATCTTTAAAAAACTAGGCTTGATATTGAAAAATACAAGGGGAAAATGTCCCCTTTTTTAAATTTGAGCAGAGTTTATCTGCTCTTTTTTTATTTACAAAAAGGAGAGAAATATGGGAATTAGATATAATAAAATTGAAGAGAAAAACAACAAAAGAGAGATAGTTCTGCTAAAAGGGTATCCTTGTAAATATGGAAAATGTAGTTTTTGTAACTATATAGAGGATAACTCTACAGATGAAAGTGAAATAGAAAAAATAAATTTTGAAACATTAGAGGAGGTGACTGGAGAATATGGAGCACTGGAAGTTATTAACTCTGGTTCTGTCTTTGAGCTTCCTAGCTCTACACTGGAAAAGATAAGAGAAGTTGTTATAAAGAAGAATATAAAACTAGTTTACTTTGAAATATATTATGGATATAAAAAGAGATTAAATGAAATCCGTAATATGTTTAAAGGTATAGATATTCGTTTTAGAATGGGTATGGAAACATTTGACAATGATTTTAGAATAAATGTTTATAATAAAAACTTTAATATTACTGAAAAAGAGTGTGAAGAGTTGGGATTAGATTTATATTCTGTTTGTCTTTTAATATGTGTAAAAGGTCAAACAAAAGAGATGATAGAAAGAGATATTGAACTTGGACTTAAATACTTTAAAAGTATAACTGTAAATATTTTTATAAATAATGGAACAAAGGTTGAAAGAGATGATGAACTTGTAAAATGGTTTGTAGAAAAATATAGACATTTACAAGATGATAAAAGAGTGGAACTTTTAATAGATAATAAAGATCTTGGAGTTTTTGAACAATAATAGGAGGGATAATGAGGAACGAGTTATTATGGGCTTTAATGTTAATGGTGAATTTTTTAAGTATAATATTTGTGTATAAGAAATTTGGAAAAATAGGGTTGTTTGTATGGGTTCCAATTAGTAGCATCCTAGCAAATATTCAAGTTGTACTTCTTGTTAATTTATTTGGACTTGAAACAACACTTGGAAATATAATGTATGCAGGTGGGTTTTTAGTAACAGATATTTTAGCTGAAAATTATGGGGAAAAGGATGCAAAAAAAGCTGTAAAATTAGGGTTTTTTAGTATGGTGGTGACAGCTATAATTATGAAAATAGCAGTATCCTTTAATCCAAGTGCAGTTCAACAAGGAGCAGAAAATTTTAGAAGTTTAAAAATGATATTTGATTTTATGCCAAGAATACTATTTGCAGGTCTTGTAGCTTATGGAGTTTCTCAAAAACATGATGTATGGGCATATGAGTTTTGGAGAGCTAAATTTCCAGAGAAAAAGCATATTTGGATAAGAAATAATGCCAGTACTCTTGTGAGTCAATTGATAGATAATTTTATTTTTACAGCAATAGCTTTTGCAGGAGTATATCCTATGCATGTATTAGTGGAGATATTTATTTCAACTTATATTATGAAGGTAATTGTAGCTTTAATGGATACACCTTTTGTATATCTTGCGAGGCACTTAAAAGATAATAAAAAAATTGTAGAAAATATATTAGCTTAAAAAAATACTGAGATTTCAGTATTTTTTTTATGTTTTTTTATTGTCATATAAGAGTAGAAGTTATCATATATGATAATTTTATACTTCAAATGATAACTATATTGGTCCGTTATGTTCTTTAGTAGAACAAAAGTTGTTGACATAATTTCGAAATAGGACTATACTATCTTTGTGAATGACGAAAAGTAAACACAGAATTTACATATGGAGGATTTAATGAAAACACTAACAGATAAACCAGGAATCACTTTAATAAAAGCGGGTTCATTTAAATTAAATGATTTAAGTAAATTACTAGAAGTAAAAGGACTAAAAAGTGATATGGCAGAAGTTGCTGTAACTAATAATAGTGCTCCACTAGCAATTGGACAATTTACAATGTCTCCAGGAGTAGAGTTTGAATATTTTTATGATGCAGTTGAGTATAAAGTTGTAACAAAAGGTAAAATTGTAATGCGTGATACAGAAGGTAATAAATATATTGGAGAGGTTGGAGATGTTATTTTATTCTCGCCAAATGTTAAGGTTATTTTTGACGCAGAAAGTGATGGAGAAGCTATATATACAGCTCATCGTCAAGCAGCAGAAGATTTTGCTCCTGCAAAATAGAAAGATAAAAAATTAAAAATTAATATACGGAGGTAACACAATGCAAAGATTTACAATCC